>NZ_DEXB01000021.1:132192-133073 GCF_002366485.1 Hyphomonas sp. UBA3195 | reverse complement strand
GCGACCATGAATTGCACACTCTCGGTCCAGCGCACACGGCCTGTGACCTGTGCGACGAGGTTCTTCCGGATCGTTTCCGGGTCGGTGACAGCACTTGCAGACACGTTCGCGACCAGTTCACTCACCGGCTGCGCAATCGACACCTCGGCCAGCGCCTCGGCCATCGCGTCAGCGGCTGGCTGCATCAGGGAGCAATGGAACGGTGCGGAAACATTGAGAAGCATGGCTTTCTTGACGCCGCTATCCTTCGCCTGCGCGCAGGCGGCTTCAACCGCATCCTTGCGGCCAGATATGACAAGCTGACCCGGCGCATTGTCGTTCGCGATATCACAGGCGCCGCCGGTTTCGCGTCCAGCTGCACAGGCGGCTTCCGCCTGATTTATGTCGGCTCCCAACAAGGCTGCCATTGCACCCTCTCCCGGCTGCACGGCGGCCTGCATGGCATTGCCGCGAATGCGCAGGAGGCGCGCCGTATCCGCCACACCAAGCGCGCCTGCAGCAGCAAGCGCAGAATACTCGCCCAGGGAGTGACCCGCCACATAGGCCGCGTCCTTGGCCGACAAGCCAAACTCAGCTTCCAGAGCGCGGGCGGCGGCAACACTGTGCGCCATGAGCGCAGGCTGAGTATTTGCCGTCAGGGTCAACTCGGCAATATCGCCGGCCCACATGAGGCCAGACAGATTCTGTCCAAGGGCTTCATCAATCTCGAAAAAGACATCGCGTGCGGACTGAAAGGCCTCCGCAAGCGACTTGCCCATTCCGATTTCCTGGCTCCCTTGACCAGGAAAGATCAGCGCGAATTTTTTCATGTCTGGTTTCTCCAAATTGCGCCCGTGGTTAAAGGTGACCGCGAATGTAAGCAAGCGCTTGAAAAACAGGCC
>NZ_DEXB01000021.1:131706-131918 GCF_002366485.1 Hyphomonas sp. UBA3195 | reverse complement strand
GAAGAGGGGCCATCGCCCGGCAGTTTCCCGCTGTCTGGCGCCGCATGGCTCTACTATGGGACTGAAAACATGGCACTATATGAGCATGTCGTGATCACACGACCTGACATTTCGCCTGCTCAAGTCGAGACTTTTGTCGAAGAACTGAGCGGCTTTCTCAAGGAAAAAGGCGCATCTGTTGGCAAGACCGAATACTGGGGTCTTCGCAACCT
>NZ_DEXB01000021.1:0-131520 GCF_002366485.1 Hyphomonas sp. UBA3195 | reverse complement strand
TCCGACGACGTCATGCGCTACATGACGATCCGCGTTGAAGCCCTGAGTGATGAGCCGTCGCCGGTTCTCTCTCGCAAAGACCGTCGTCGCGACTAGGGAAGGACACTCGAAATGGCTCAGAAACTGAACATCACGAACATTCCTGCTCGCCGTCCGTTCGGACGTCGCCGCAAGGTCGACCCGTTCACCGGTCAGAACGCACAGGAAATCGATTACAAGGACGTGAAACTGCTGCAGCGCTATATCTCTGAAAAAGGGAAAATCGTGCCCAGCCGCATCACGGCCGTAAACCTCAAGAACCAGCGCAAGCTTGCTCAGGCGATCAAACGCGCCCGCATGCTGGCCCTGCTTCCGTTCGAAGTGAAGTAAGGAGACACGAACATGCAAGTCATCCTTCTTGAACGCATCGAACGCCTCGGCAAAATCGGCGAAGAAGTGAATGTGAAGAACGGGTTCGCCCGGAACTTCCTGATCCCTCAGGGCAAAGCCCTGCTCGCCAATGATCGTAACCGGGCTCGCTTCGAGTCTGAGCGCGAAGCCATTGAAGCTCGTAACGCAGAAGCTCGCGCAATTGCCGAGTCCGAAGCTGAAAAGCTGAACGGCACCGTCTTCACGCTCATTCGCCAGGCTGGCGATACGGGGCAACTTTATGGGTCGGTTACTGCTCGCGACGTTGCTGATGCGGCTGAAGCGGCAGGTCACGCCGTACCACGCTCGGGTGTACGCCTGAACCGTCCGATCAAGGCCATCGGCCTGTACGACGTTGCAATTCGCCTGCACGCAGAAGTCACCGTCACGGTTCAGGCGAATATCGCCCGCTCCGCTGAAGAGGCTGAACGCCAGGAGAAAGGCGAGGACATCGTTGCTTCGCTCCAGGCTGCAAACCAGGAACTCGCTGAAGAGCAGGCTGGCGAACTCGCCGAAGCTGCTGCTGAGCGCGCCGAAGCCGGCGGCGAAGACGAAGAATAGTCTTCTGCAAATTCGAATTGAGGGCCGCGGCTATCCACAGCCGCGGCCCTTTTTTTGTGAAGTGACGGTGAATTGCGCAGCTCAATCCGCATCAAGGCGATGAATTCGCGTCGCAGGTAAGGTAAAAGAATCGCATGCCTCTAGATGATGCCCCCGCTGCCACAATCGCGCCGCCCCACAATCTGTCGGCGGAAGCCGCAGTGCTGGGTGCCATCCTGTTCGACAACAACGCCTACCAGCGCGTGGCAGATATCCTGCGGCCCTCAGATTTCTATGCGCCAGCGCATCAGGAGTTGTTCGACGTGTCGGCAACGATGATTCAGCAGGGCCGCATTGCAGACGGCGTCACGCTGCGCGAGCATTTCGAAAAGGCTGAAAAACTCACTGAAATTGGTGGCGCCCGGTATTTGGAGCAATTGCTCGACTCAGCAGCCTTTGGCCCGGAAGTCGGCGACTATGCACGGATGATCCGCGACCTTGCCATGCGACGGTCGCTGGTCGGCATCGGCAGCGAACTGACGGGTCGCGCCTTGAACCCGACTCCGGAAGAAAATGGCGAACGCCAGATCGAACTGGCTGAACGGCAGCTCTTCGACCTCGCAGAGCGCGGCTCGTCGGGTCGCGGTTTCACGACCTTCTCCGAAGCCCTGACAGAATCTCTCAAGAACGCTGAAGCTGCGTTCAAGCGCGAAGGCAAGATTGCCGGCATCCCGACCGTGCTGCGCGATCTCGATGAGAAGCTGGGCGGACTGCACCGATCTGATTTGATCATCCTTGCCGGGCGCCCCTCAATGGGGAAAACCTCTCTTGCAACCAACATTGCCTACAATGCCGCAGCGGCCTATCGCGCAGAAGTGCAAGATGACGGCTCGAAGAAGACTGTAGACGGCGCAATTGTCGGCTTCTTCTCGCTGGAAATGTCGAACGAACAGCTCGCAACAAGGATCATCGCCGAGCGGACTGGCATCACTACCCATCGGATTCGTCAGGGCGATCTCGACAAGAGCGACTTTGAACGACTGCGTGAAGCGACCGAAGAGCTTCAAAACCTGCCGCTCTATATCGACGATACAGGCGGTATCTCGATCAGCCAACTGGCCGCTCGCGCCCGACGCCTGCAGCGCTCTGTCGGGCTCGACATGATCGTGATCGACTATCTGCAGCTGATTACAGTCACCAGCGGCAACGCAAATGCGAACCGGGTCCAGGAGATTACGCAAATCACGACTTCCCTGAAGGCGCTTGCGAAAGACCTCAACGTACCGATCATAGCACTGTCGCAGCTTTCACGTGCCGTTGAACAACGCGACGACAAGCGCCCCCAATTGTCTGACTTGCGGGAATCGGGATCGATTGAGCAGGATGCTGACGTCGTCATGTTCGTCTATCGCGAAGAATACTACCTGTCGCGAACCGAGCCCGGCGCCGATCCGAGCGATCCCTCCTCGAACGAAAAATGGAGCCAATGGCGCGAGCGCATGGACCAGGTCTATGGCAAGGCCGAGGTCATCATCGGCAAGCAACGTCACGGTCCGATTGGCCGCGTAGAACTGGCGTTTGACTCGAACATCACCCGCTTCGGAGATCTCTCCCGCGACCAGCAAGGCTATGGAAGCGATTTCGACGAATAGCGACTAAAGCTGGCCCAGCCAGTCCAACAGCAGGCGATTCACCTCTTCAGGCCGTTCCTGCTGAGTCCAGTGCCCGCACCCCTCAAGCAGTTCAGCGCCGCGCAGATCGCCAAGGCTCTTTTTCATCGCTGCGACCATGTCGCCGGGGTACATCTTCAGAACCAGGTCCTTGGTGCCCCCGATGTAGAGAGAAGGTTGAGCGATCACAGCGGAAGAAGGGTGCCTCTTCAGGTAAGCATGATCGCGATGCCAGTTGCGGTACCGGTTCAGCGGGCCACGAAACCCGGATTGACGGAACTGGGCATCATAATAGGCAACGTCTTCATCACTGAGCCAAGGCAGCGGCATGTCCGGCTCCGGCAGTCGGTGAAGCAGCGTGTCACCATGCTTCTTGTCGACCGGCCAGGTCCCCTCGGGCGCGTCACCTGAAATCGCGTAATAGAACTTTCGGATCGTTTCGGCGGGATCGGCTTCTAGCTCTGCTTCAGGTGGACCTTCATCCTGAAAATAGACCTGATAGAAAAAACGGCCACGCTCTGTGAAGAAGGTGCGGGCCGCATCGATAAAAACCACATCGCCCGGCGGCACATAGGGCACCGACAGCCCGGCGACTGCCCGGAACCGGTCGGCATGGAGCCGCGCCGTATTCCAAGCGATCGGTGCGCCCCAATCGTGCCCGACCACAACCGCCGGCGCAGCCGGAGACAAGGCCTCGGCAAGCTCGGCAATATCTGCGGTCAGGCTTTCCATATCGTAAGCTTCGACCGCGTGAGGCCGATCGGACCCACCATAACCGCGCACATCCGGCGCGGCCACGCTGTAACCTGCCTCGGACAATGCCTTGATCTGGTGTCGCCAAGAATACCAGCTCTCAGGAAACCCATGCACGAGGACGACCAACGGCCCTTCCCCCGCCAGCGCTACGCGCAAGCGGAGTCCGTTCGTTTCGATCATCCTCAATTCAGGGGTCATTGCCGGATCAGTCCTTGCCGCCAATCCATTTGAACTCGGGCTCGTCCCACCACGGATAAAAGTTTGGCATGCCATCCGAGACCTTAACCGGATAGACCGGCTTGCGCTTCTCAAGGAAGCTCATCACGCCTTCCTTGGCGTCTTGCGTTTTGCCGCGGGAGTAGATCGCCGCAGAATCCACGATGTGCGCCTCCATCGGATGGCTTGCGCCCAGCATGCGCCACATCATCTGGCGAGTCAGGCTGGTTGATACTGCGGCCGTATTGTCAGCGATCTCTCTCGCCATGGCGCGCGCCACATCCATCAGTTCAGATTGCGGATGGACTGACCGCACGAGCCCGCCATCCTTTGCTTCTTGTGCCGGGAAAACGCGGCCGGAATAGCACCATTCCAATGCCTGCGAGATGCCGACCAGACGCGGCAGGAACCAGCTGGAGGCCGCTTCCGGATTGATACCCCGCCGATTAAACACAAATCCAAATCGCGCATTGTCTGATGCGATGCGAATATCCATTGGCAGCTGCATCGTCACGCCAATACCCACGGCTGCGCCATTGATCGCGCCGATCACAGGCTTCAAGCTGTCGAAGATACGCAGTGTCACACGGCCACCACCATCGCGCTGGATGTCCACATCGTCGGTCCGGCCAACTTCGCCACCTTCGGCACGCTTGTCATAGTCGAACGTTTTGGCACCTTCGGACAGATCTGCCCCGGCGCAGAACGCCCGATCACCTGAGCCGGTCACGATGACGACACGCACATTGTCGTCGGCATCCGTAATATCAAACGCCTCAATCATTTCGTACATCATCTTGCCGGTGAAGGCATTCATCTTGGCTGGGCGATTCAGCGTCAGGGTCGCGATACCTTCTTCGATATCGAGGATGATCTGTTCAAATTCTTTTGGCTGCGCCACGGCTGGCCTCCCTTGTGATGATTTTCCGGGCCCAAGCTGCCTGTGCCTCAGCATTCGTCAAGACTTACCCAGCGGCATTCAGCCCAACGCTTGACCTTGCCGCAGGCGCGGCTCGATAAACCCAGTCCTCACATTCAAAGGATCTTCACGATGAAACTGACAGCCCTGCTAACCGGTGCATCCATCGCGCTGCTTTCGCTGCCTGCCGAAGCTGAGACCCTTTATCTCACGGCTGGCAAGTTTGTAGATCCAGTGACCGCGGAAACTGTGAACCGGCCAGTCTTCGTGATTGAAGATGGGGTCATCACGGCGCGAGGGACGGCGAACAAGCTACGCAAACCGTCAGGTTCCACATCTATTGATCTGAAGAATGCGACATTGGTGCCCGGCTTCATCGACATGCACACCCACCTAACCTCGGATCCCGAAGATCCGGCCTATTTCTCGCTGAGCTTTTCAGATGAGCGCCAAGCTATTACGGGCGTCAAGAATGCTCGCAAGACCTTGCTCGCAGGGTTCACCACCGTGCGGAATGTCGGCGCTTCCAGCTACAGCGACGTTGCGCTTCGGGACGCAATCAATGAAGGCGATGTCCCCGGCCCACGCATGTACGTCTCCGGGCCTCCGGTTGGCATTTTGGGCGGACATTGCTCGGACACCAATCTCTTGCCATCCGAGTATGATCTCACAGGCGAGAATGTTGCCACAGGCCCTTGGGAAATGCGGGAAAAAGTTCGCCGGAACATCAAATACGGCGTCGACCTGATCAAGACCTGCTCCACGGGCGGCGTGTTTTCGAAAGGCACCAGCCTTGGCGCGGCACAGGGCACGCTGGAAGAGCTGACGGCCATCACCGAAGAGGCTCATGCGCGCGGCATCAAGGTCGCCTCCCATGCACATGGCACGATCGGTATCAAGAACGCGATCCTCGCGGGCATCGACACTATCGAACATGCCAGCATCCTTGACGAAGACACAATCCGCCTCGCCAAGGAAAACGGCACCTATCTGTCGATGGACATCTACAACACTGAATACACGCTGGCTGAAGGCGAGAAGAACGGCGTGCTGGAAGAATCTCTCGCGAAAGAACGGGCGATCTCTAAAATTCAGAGAGACAGCTTCACTGCGGCGGTCAAGGCCGGAGTCAAGGTCGTGTTCGGCTCAGATTCGGGCGTCTATCCGCACGGGGACAACGGCAATCAGTTCTCCCGCATGGTCAATCTCGGCATGACGCCGATGCAGGCCATCCAGGCTGCGACCAGCCTGTCGGCTGAAGCACTGGGAAAAACAGGAGAACTCGGATGCGGCGACGTCGGTTGTCGTGCTGACTTTATCGCCGTGGACTCCGATCCGCTTGCGGATATCTCCGCATTAGAGGACGTGGATTTCGTCATGAAGGACGGCACGGTCTACAAACGCGACGGCAAACCGCAGGTTAGCATCTACTGATCCAACCCCGTTTGTGAAAGCGACTGACTCGTCTAGAAGCATGCGAGGTCACAAACTCGTCACGAGAGCGCCATCCAAGGCGCAGCCCAACTGATACTTTGTAGGACGGTACCCCCACAAGATGGAATTCAATCCCCTGCCCGCCGTAACGACCTTCGCCGCGCCAATATTCATTTTATCGGTCGCGCTGGAATGGTGGGCGGTAAAGTCCGGACGTGCTGCAGGGAGATATGACACCAAGGATGCACTCGCTTCCCTCACAATGGGGCTGGGCAATGTCGTCATCAATACACTCACTGGGACACTCGCCGTCTGGATGATGCTGATCGCCTGGCCATTCCGTATTTTCACGCTCCCGTTCACGGTCGTGTCAGCCGTTATCGGCTTCGTCCTTTATGACTTCATCTATTACTGGAAGCACCGCTTCGCACATCGTGCCCGATGGTGGTGGATGGAGCATGTGACGCACCATTCCTCGACGCACTACAATTTGACCACCGCACTACGCCAGCCCTGGTTTGGCCCACTGACCGGACTTATCTGGATCGGCCTCCCCATGGTCGTCATCGGCTTTCATCCCTATGTCATATTCTTCGTGGGTGGCCTGAACCTGCTTTACCAGTTCTGGATTCATACTGAAGCGATCAACCGGATGCCACGCTGGTTTGAAGCAGTGTTCAATACGCCCAGTCACCACCGGGTTCACCACGCGACCAATGCCAGGTATCTCGACACAAATTTTGCCGGAGTGTTCATCATCTGGGACAAGATGTTCGGAACCTTCGTACCGGAGTTGGAAAACGAAAAGCCGATTTACGGTGTTGTGAAGCCTCTGAACAATTATAACCCTTTCGTCATAGCATTTCACGAATTCTTCGCGATCCTGAAGGATTGCGCATCCGACGGATTTCGCCCTCATCGCTGGGTCGGACGCCTGGTCAGCGAGCCCGGCTGGTGCCCGGAAGGCAATCACAATCGCTCGACTGAACTCAAACAGGCCTATCTGCTGGAAAATCCCGAGAAACGCGGAACACCAGGCTTTCCCGAATAAACCCGGCTGACGCGACGTTGCCCGTGGACGAATGCGAATGTCCCGCTAGAAACGCCTCCAGACCGTCGAGCGCGCTCACCAGAAGCGCCGCCGATATCAGGAGGAAAACATGCATCCCTGCCACCACGCGAAGACCCATCCTGACAAGGCCGCCTATATCATGGCTGCCTCCGGAGAAACCGTAACCTTCAAACAACTGGATGAGCGGTCGAACCAGATAGCGCACGCATTTCGCGACGCCGGCCTGAAACCCGGTGATACGATTGCGCTTTTCGCAGAGAATTCGGCACGCTATTTCGAGATTTGCTGGGCCGCTCAACGCTCAGGCCTGTATTTTGTGTGCGTGTCTTCACGCCTGACGGCGCCCGAAGTTAAATACATTATCGAGGATTCCGGCAGCTCCCTCCTGATCGCCAGCGCCGGAAAAGGCGACGTTGCAAAACAAGCGAAACAACTGGTCGCCATTGATCAGTTCTGGTCCATTGATGGTGACATCGAAGGCTTCCAGCGGTTGGAGACGCATCAATCGGCCTTTCCAGTGACGCCCATCGCGGACGAGATGGCCGGTACGGACATGCTGTATTCCTCCGGGACAACGGGAAGACCGAAAGGCATTCGTCCGCCACTCGAGCGGGATATGCCTATCGATGCTGACAATGTCCTGCTTCAGATTACACGAGGAATGGCAGCTGCAGGACCAGACAGCGTCTATCTTTCGCCAGCTCCGCTCTATCATGCTGCCCCGCTCCGCTGGTGCATGACGTTCACACGCCTTGGCGCCACGCTGGTGGTGATGGAAAAGTTCGATCCAGAAGCCTTTCTCGATTGCGTGCAGGCTCACAAGACGACCCATGTTCAGATGGTCCCAACCATGTTCGTGAAGCTTCTGAAACTTCCGGAGGACGTCCGAAAATCCTATGACGTCGCAAGCCTGCAATTCGTGATTCACGCAGCCGCGCCGTGTCCAATCCCTGTAAAAGAGCAGATGATCGAATGGTGGGGACCGATCATCGACGAGTACTATGCAGGTTCGGAAGGCAACGGCATGACATGGGCCAAAAGCGCCGAATGGCTCGAGCACAAAGGTACAGTCGGGCGCGCGATTTTCGGCGAACTTCATGTGTGCGATGAAAACGGGGATGAAGTGCCGGTTGGAAGTGAAGGCCAGATCTACTTCGGCGGCACCACCCCACCAAATTATCATAATGATCCTGAGAAAAATGCCTCGGCACTTAATCCCAAACACCCAGACTGGTCGTCTCTCGGCGATGTTGGCAAAGTCGACGAAGATGGTTTCCTGTACCTGACCGACCGCAAGGCCTTCATGATCATATCGGGCGGCGTGAACATCTATCCGCAAGAAGCGGAGAATGTCCTGATCACTCACCCCAAGGTCGCCGACGTGGCAGTCATAGGGGTGCCCGACGAAGAATTCGGAGAATCTGTAAAGGCCATCGTCCAGCCAATGCCGGGGATAGTCCCATCTGATGAGCTTGCCGCGGAACTGCTTGAATTCTGCCGAGGCGAGCTATCAAAGATCAAATGCCCGAAAAGTCTGGATTTCGACCTCGAGCTGCCCCGGCATCCGACCGGAAAACTGTATAAGCGACTGATCCGTGACCGTTATTGGGGCAAGAAAGAAAGTCGCATCGTTTAGGCTGAGCAGAATATGGAGGCGCTTCCCCTCATTTTTCTTTCACGCTAGGGAAGAAATATGAGCGTCATTCCAAACCAGCGCCATTTGTTCGATATCCCGGACGATGTTGCCTATTTCAACACAGCAACGATGGGACCGATGACGACAGCCTCGGTCGAAGCCGGTAAAGCCGGACTGGCCCGGAAGCTGCGGCCTTGGTCTATTCAGGACACAGACTTCTTTGCGGATACTGCGCGCCTCCGTCCCCTACTGGCCCAATTAATCCATGCTGACACCGACGGCATCGCCTTTGTCCCATCTGTGAGTTACGCGCTAGCCACGGCTGCCGCCAACATAAGCTTGGCAGAAGGTCAGGAAATTCTTGTCCTGGAGGACCAGTTTCCCTCGAATGTTTATGTGTGGCGCGCCTTGGCGGAGTCTACCGGCGCCCAGCTGAAAACCATCACCCGCACGGGCAGTTCGACTCTGTCCGACTGTCTTCTCAACGAAATCGGGCCCAATACCGGACTTGTGGCTTGCGCTCATATTCGCTGGACCGACGGTGCATTGGTCGATGTCGCGGCGGTCGGCAAAAAATGCCGGGATTATGGGGCCGCCTTCGTGCTGGACCTGACCCAAAGCTGCGGTGCACTGGATTTCAATACGCAAAATGTTCAACCCGACTTCGTGGCAGTCGCCGGTTACAAATGGCTGCTCGGTCCCTATGCGACCGGCTTCCTATATGCGGCCCCAAAACATAGATCGGGCCGTCCATTGGAGCAGAATTGGATCACCCGGAAAGGCGCCTCCAATTTCGCGAGGTTGATTGACTATTCTGACGAATTCGGAGCCGGGGCCGAACGGTTTGACATGGGGGAGCGTTCGAATTTCGCACTACTTCCAGCCTTCGAAAGCGCCGTTCGCACAATTCTGGATTGGGGCGTCGAAAACGTGGAGCGCACGCTTCGCACCCGCAATGCCGACCTGTCGCAAAGGCTCAATTCAGTTGGAGTGTTGTGCCCTCCAGAGGCCGAGCGCGGCCCCCACTATCTCTGCCCCTTACTGCCGGACTCTGCGCCCGAAGACCTGACGGCACGCCTGAAGGCCGAAGGAATTTTTGTGTCTCGCCGAGGCGACCGGTTGCGCATCACTCAGCACCTCTTCACGAATGACAAAGACACCAACCGGCTCGTGGAACGCCTCGCCTATTTCCTCCGATCCTGAGCAGCTCAGCCGGTACCTGCTCTGCTACAATCTGCACTTGCCGCTCGGTCAAGCTTGCCGAGACGTCAATCGCACGCCAAAACAGGGAAAATTTCTAATTGGAGGAAAACATGGCGGACCCACGCACAGTTGCATATGACGATCTCGAATCCCTGGCTGGCCAGGAAGTCGGCGTGTCCGATTGGCACACAATTGATCAGGATCGCGTCAATATGTTTGCCGAAGCCACGGGCGATCATCAGTGGATCCATGTGGATGTCGAACGCGCCACGAAGGAACTCGGCAGCCCCATTGCGCACGGCTTCCTGACCCTATCGCTGCTGCCAATGCTGGGCTCTGAAGTCCTGCGCGTCTCCGGCACGACACGCGGCATCAATTACGGCTCCGACAAGGTCCGGTTCACGAATATGGTGCCGGTCGGCTCCAAGGTGCGCCTGCGCCAGAAATGCCTGTCGGTTGAGCCGAAGGCTGGCGGCAAGCAGATGAAGATGGAAGCCACGGTGGAAATCGAAGGCCAGGAGCGCCCCGCGCTGGTCGCAGAATCCATTACGGTTCTGTACGGCTAGTTTCAATGCCCATTCCCAAACCATTCAAGGGATCGCTCTCCGGCGATCCCTTTTTCTTTGCCGCTTTCCCTCCAGATTGCATCACCTATCATGGTGTGATGCTCCGAACCGCCTATATGATACGCGAACACTCTCATGGAGCTCATGATGACAAAAAACAGGATTCAGCGGTCCGACCGCGAATGGCGCGAGATACTGACTGAAGAGGAATATCGCGTCGGTATCAAAGAGGGTACCGAGCGTGCCTTCACGCCCGGCAATCACAATGACGAACACCGCGAGGGACTCTTTCACTGCAAGGGGTGCGATACGCCGCTCTGGTCGTCTGAGCACAAATTCGAGTCTGGAACGGGATGGCCGAGTTTCTGGCAGCCAGCAAGCGAAGGCGTGGTTGCGACCAAGACCGACTTCAAGATGATCTTGCCGCGCACTGAATGCCATTGTGCAATCTGCGGCATGCATCAGGGACACGTTTTCAAGGATGGGCCGCCGCCCACCGGAGAACGTTGGTGCATCAACGGCGTCGTTCTTGAGTTCAAACCGACCAAACAGGCCTAGACACGATCAGAAGCAGCTGTTCCTATCGAGGCTTGCTCACAGCTTCGGAGTCTTTGATATGCGCCTCCTTCCCCTTTTCATGATCAGCGCTGCCGCGATGGCGCTTACGACCGGATGCACCATGACTGAAACACCTTCCCCCGATCTGACCCAGGCCGACACCTCATCGCCAAATGCGCAAGCGGCGGCGCCCCTCACATCGCCAGTTGCCCCGCGCATTGATCATGAAATCACGCAGGTTGGGCGGACCCGCAACGATCCCTATCACTGGATGAAGGATGAGAACTGGCAAGAGGTCATGCGCGACCCAGGCGTCTTGCGCCAGGATATCCGCGACTATCTCGAAGCGGAAAACGCTTTCACAAAGGCAGCTCTTGAGACTCCAACCACTGCCCTGCGCGATGAACTTTTCAAGGAGATGCGAGGACGCATCAAGGAAGACGACAGCTCGGTTCCCGAGATTGACGGTCCTTACGCATACTACACCCGCTACCGTGAGGGTGGCGAGTATCCGATTATAGCCAGAAAACCTGCCGAAAAGGCCTTTGACCCCGATGCTGAAGAAACCATCCTTTTGGACGGGGACGCACTTGGAAAGGAAGAGGACTATTTCTCATTCGGCGGTATTGATACCTCACCGGACCACAGTCTGATCGCTTATGCGACGGATACGCAAGGCAGTGAGTTTTATACAATTCGTCTAAAGAATATCGAAACTGGCGAAGATCAAGGCGTTGGCATTGAAAACGCCTATGGACCGTTTGAGTGGAGCGCCGATGGCAAGCGGATTTACTGGATCCATCGCGACGAAAACGCGAGACCGGATTCAGTTTGGCAGAGAGATCTCGAAACTGGCGAAGACACTCTGGTCTACAAGGAAAGCGATCCGGGAGTCTTTCTCAGCATTAACAAGAGTGCGAGCGAAGAAGTTATTTTCATTGGAGCGTCCAGTCACACGACATCGGAGGTTTACTGGTTTCCCGCCGACGAGGCAGATCCGGCGCCCCGAATTATCGCGCCGCGCCAAACCGACAATGAGTATAATGTCGTCCACTGGGACGATCAGTTCTACATCTATACCAATCTCGACGGCGCCGTGGACTTCAAATTGATGCGTGCCCCGATGGAGTCGACCAGTCGCGATGCATGGCAAGAAGTAGTTCCGCACCGTCCGGGCACCTTGATCTTGGGAATACAACCCCAAAAGGACTTTCTCGCCATCATGGAGCGCGAGAACAGCCTGCCACAGATCGTTATTCGGGCGCGTGAGGACGGCTCCAGCCACAGGATCAATTTCGAGGAAGCGGCATATTCGCTGGGCCTCGATAGCGGATATGATTTTGCGACGCCAATCCTGCGATTTGAATATTCATCTCCAACGACTCCGGACCAGGTATTCGACTATGATCTGAACACACACGAACGCACGCTTCGCAAGACGCAGGAAGTGCCATCGGGCCACAAACCAGAAGATTATGTTGCCGAGCGATTGATGGCGCCGTCATGGGACGGAGTGGAGGTGCCGATCACGCTACTGCGCCACAAATCAACTCCCGTTGATGGCTCGGCGCCCATGTTGCTGTATGGGTATGGATCATACGGAATCACCTACCCAGCTGATTTCCGCACCAGCCGACTCAGCCTTGTCGACCGCGGCGTGATCTATGCGATTGTGCATCCTCGCGGCAGCATGTCCAAGGGGTATCAATGGTATCTCGACGGCAAGCTCGAAAAGAAATCAAACACGTTCAAGGATTTCATCGCGGCCGGACATTATCTCGTCGATCAAAACTACACGTCTGAAGGCAACATCGTTGCCTATGGCGGATCTGCCGGAGGACTTCTCATGGGCGCGGTCGCAAACATGGACCCGGAACTGTTTGGCGGCATTATCGCAGCCGTACCATTTGTCGATGTTGTGAATACCATGTCTGACGAAAGCCTGCCGCTGACGCCGCCGGAATGGCCGGAATGGGGCAACCCACTTACGTCCGCCGAAGATTACGACACGATCATGGCCTATAGCCCATATGACAATGTAGCCGACAAGCCATATCCGCCCATGCTCATCACTGGCGGCCTGTCGGACCCGCGTGTCACCTATTGGGAGCCCACAAAATGGGCTGCACGCCTGCGCCACGATGCGCCCGATGCTGGCCCTTACTTTCTGCGCATCGAGATGGAAGGCGGCCATGGCGGTGCATCCGGTCGCTTCGAAGGCCTGAAGGATATCGCGCTCGATTATGCCTTCGCTCTTGCGGCCATGGGCAAAGTTGATGGTGTGGATTTTAAAGAAGAATAGTCCGGCCCGGATGCCGCCACTTCACGCCCAATTCAATCTCCGGATTGGATTGGGCGGTGAATGGTCGGAGCGATAGGATTCGAACCTACGACCCCTCGCCCCCCAGGCGAGTGCGCTACCGGGCTGCGCCACGCTCCGACACCGGCGGCTTGTACCCAAGCCGCCAATATTCCGCAATGTCTTATGTGGGTTCAGGCTGCGCGAGTCTGGCGAACCGCGTCGAGCCGGGCTTTCAGATCTTTCAGTTCGACCAATGTATCCTGAAGGCGTTCTCTGGGATCGCCTGATACTTCAGCTGCCACATCAGCCCGGAACGCGTCTGCCACGCTTTTCTGAAGCTCGCGCGCCGGGCTCGTGCCGAGCGTTGCTGCTCCGGAGAGGACCGCTGGGACACCCTGCTCGGCAAGCAATGCCTTGGCACCTTTGAGCGTCATTCCTTTTTCGTGCACGAGAGTCTGGATGGCCCGAAGCGCATCCAGGTCCTGCGGACGGAACATGCGGCGACCATCGGCGCGCTTGATCGGACGGACATCCTTGGTGAATTTGGTTTCCCAATATCGGATCACATGTGTCTCGAGCCCAAGCTCGCCTGCAGCCTCGCCAATCGAACGGAATGCCTGAGCTGATTTGGTGACGCGGGCTCGGTTTGCCGACATGAGGGATCCTTCCTGACTATTTGTGGTCCACCAATGATTTCAACATTGGTGAAGGGCGGAAGGTGACGACGCGGCGAGCGGCGATGACAGCTTCCTGCCCGGTTTTCGGGTTGCGGCCTTCCCGTGGCGCTTTTGATCGCACCACAAAATTACCGAAGCGAGAGAGCTTGACCTCATCCTGAGTTTCCAGAGCCGACCCGATCAATTCCAGCGTTCTGTCCAACAAGTCCGAAGACTCTTGGCGAGTCACACCGACTTCGCGGACTATGGCATCCGTGACTTCTGCCCTGGTGACGGTCTGATTGCTCATGGGATTCTCCCGCTCTGGTTAATGGTTAAACGCGTTTCGTTAACGGATCCCTAGCGAAACCGTTGCGTCAATTCTTTGATAATGCTGATTTTTGAGGATCAGGCTAGAGGCGGAAAAGGCTCGCACCCCAGGAAAATCCACCGCCCATTGCTTCCGAAAGAATCAAGTCGCCCGGTTTAGCGCGGCCCGTTCGAACGGCATGATCCAGCGCGAGCGGAATGGACGCTGCAGATGTGTTGGCGTGCTGGTCGACCGTGATGATGACCTTTTCGTCATCAATCTTCATCCGTTTCGCCACGGCGTCGAGAATGCGCTTATTGGCTTGATGAGGAACAAACCAGTCAATCTGCTCAGAGCTCAGACCAGTTTCATCCAGCACGGCCTGGATCGCCGAGGAGATGTTGGCGACAGCATGGCGGAATACCCTGTTTCCTTCCATACGCACGTGACCGATCGTTCCCGTCGAGCTTACACCACCATCTACATAGAGCAGATCGGATTTCGTACCATCGGTCCGTATATGATGTGTGATTATCCCGGCATCATCAGCGCCAGTCCACTCCTCAGCTTGCAGCACGACCGCACCGCCGCCGTCGCCGAAAAGAACGCAAGTTCCCCGATCTGACCAATCCAGAATGCGCGTGAAGGTTTCAGCTCCAATCACGAGCGCGGAATTGAACAGGCCCTGCTTAAGCATGGAATCGGCGGTCGCGAGCGCGAACAGGAAACCTGAGCAGACCGCCTGAACGTCAAAAGCTGCGCCATGATCCATGCCGAGCTTGGCCTGAACAGCGGTGGCGGTCGCGGGGAATGTCTGATCGGGCGTGGTGGTGGCCAACACGATCAGGTCTATATCGCTCGCTTGAAGGCCTGCAGCCTCTAGCGCACGTTTCGCCGCTGCGGCCGCAATGTCGGACGTGACTTCGCCGTCAGCGGCAATATGTCGACGTCGAATTCCGGTGCGCTCCACGATCCAGTCGTCGGTCGTCTCGACCATTTTCGACAGGTCCTCATTTGTCAGGACCTTCTCTGGCAGATAGCTGCCGGTTCCACGGATAAAACTGCGCCGCGCCATGTCTTGCCTATCAATAGGACGGCCTATTCGGCCGCCATACCTTTCGTTCTGATTTTCTCGAGATTGGCCGCAACCTCATCCCTGAAGTGACTTGCCGCGAGATCTGCTGCCAACTCGCAAGCCCTGGCAAAGCCTCGACTGTCTGTGCCGCCATGACTTTTGACTGATACGCCGCCCAAGCCCAATAGCACACCGCCATTTACATTGCTTGGGTTCATCTGCTCTCGCAGACCTTTCAAACCACCCATGGCGAGCAATGCGCCGACCTTGGACAGGACGCTGCTTGTCAGCGCTTCACGCACGCGTGTTCCCAACATTCGGGCAACGCCTTCACCAGCCTTGAGCGCGACATTTCCGGTAAAACCATCAGTCACGATGACGTCGACGGTACCCGATGAAATGTCATCGCCTTCGATAAAGCCATGATAGGCAAGGTCGAGCCCGGAATTGCGCAACCATTCGTGCGCCTCACGGATCTCGTCATGCCCCTTCATCTCCTCGGAGCCGATATTGAGGATACCTATGGTCGGCTTCTCGATGCCAAGAATGGCGCGTGCATAAGCTTCGCCCATAATCGCGAAGGTAACGAGTTGTGCCGCGTCTGCTTCAAGGTTCGCGCCGACATCCAACACGACGCTCCGCCCCCGAAGAGTCGGCCACGCCGCGGTCATTGCCGGACGGTGCACGCCATCCATCTTGCGCAGGACCAGCATGGAGATCGCCATCAAGGCACCCGTATTGCCCGCCGAAACTGCAGCGCTCGCGTGGCCATCTTTAACGTCATGAATAGCATTCCACATCGAGGATCCCTTGCCGCGCCGAAGGGCCTGGCTGGGTTTCATGTCGCTGGTCACATGAAGATCGGTGTGAACGATTTCGATACGCTCCGACGGTTTGGACAGGAGCGGCTTCAGCTGAGCTTCGTCACCATGCAGACGCACGGAGGCATCCGGACGCGCCGCAAGAAAGAGCTCTGCGCCCGCGACCGTCACATCGGGGGCCTGGTCGCCCCCCATTGCGTCAATTGCCAGTATTAGGCCTTGGGCCATTGGGCTTCCGTGCTCCACCAGTTCGTTCGGGATACTTTTCGGTGTTTACGGCGCGCCTCTGTCATTGGCAACGCCGGGGATGTGAACGATGGCTAATCTTGACCCGGCAGCTGCCAGGACAATTTGCCGGCGAGCACATCGTCGTCCGCTGCAGCGGCAAAGCACGTCGCGTTGTGTAACAAAAAGGCCGCAAGCAGGGGTTCCCGGCCCGGTTCGCTTATCCCGTTTCGTTTGGCACATTCAGACACGGTTTGATGGATCTCTGAATGAGGAACGCTCAAGGCCTCCAAAAAGGCCTTGCCGAGACCATAGTGCAGCTCCGCCAGTTTTCGAACTTTGCGAGCAATAGACGAATCACCGACCCCCAATTCGCGGAACGCTGCGTCAAATCCATCCAGCGCCAGACGATTCACATGTTCGGCGATCTTTCGTGCGCGGGCCGAGTCGATGTGCTTCAAACGCCGTATGACCAATGTGGCGTTTGCCGTAATCATCGCAGCACGGCCCTCGAATGTGTCCCGCGCCGCCCCTTGCTCGTACAAGACCGGCTGCAGCGCGGCGGCGGCGAGGTCTGTGTACAGCATGTGGGCTGAGGCCTGGACCGTGCCCCCCCGCCCACTCCAGAGATTGCGAAACCCGACCACACCTGCACTCCTTCGCTTGCCAAGACCGGCCACCAACAGCTAGGTCTTTCAGAACGAATTAACAGGAGTAGTCCTATGTCGCGATGTGCGATACTGGCACTGTCACTACTGGCTCTGCCCCTTACAGCTTGCTTGACGCCATCGCGCGATTATCACGGCTATGTGGCGGACGAAGCTCAGCCTCGCGAAATGAAGCCAGGCGAAGATACTCGCTCCAGCGTGTTGGCCCAACTTGGGTCGCCCTCCACCACCAGCATCTTTGACGAGAACACCTGGATCTACATGTCCGAACTTCAGGAGCGCATTGCGTATCTGAACCCGAAGGTGAAAACTCGCAGCGTTGTCGCCATACGCTTTGGTGAAGACGACAAAGTAGAAGAAGTCGTCGAATATGATCAGGATGCTGGCCAGATCGTGAATTATGCGTCGCGTGAAACGCCAACTCGCGGCCGAGAGCTTGGCTTCTGGGAGCAGATCTTCGGTACGATCGGCGCGGTTCAGCTGCCACGCACCAATGAAGCCACGCCGGACAATCCGACCGGTCGTCGTTAGGGTACTGGCCTCTTGGCTCCATAGCAAAAGATGCAGCCCATATAGGGACCGCTCTATCTCGCGTGGAGTGAATTATAGAAAAGTAACTCGCCTCTTGGCGGATTTCGGGGTAGTCTTGGCTTATTCCGTCACGATTTGGCGAAAGGCGACGCGATAGACGTTCCAGCCTCAGACGGAAAAGGTGTGTAGTTGTGTGGAATTTCGGTTCCGAACGAACAACCTTGAAGCAGGAGGATGGTGATGGTCTGGAGACTACCTCTCTTAAACAGGACCTTGAAGTCGCTGCAAAAATCGAGTGAACAGTCATCAACACAAATGTTGGCGACGGACGATATCCAAAAGCGCTATGAAGCGGTCAAGTGCTTGGCCAAGCAGCGTTTGGATCGTGCAGACAGGCTGATTTTCGAGGAAGATATCCCTCAACAATTTGGCTGAGGCCAAGCGTCTTCAGTCCTTGCGCTTAGTCTGTTTTGATTCCTGAGCACGCAGCTCATCCAAAAGATCCAACATGGATTGTGGGCACGGCTCCGCGAGAACTTCCGCATAGGCTTCGCGCAATGCCGCTCCAAGTTTGGCGGCACGCTTGATGCGTGCGACATCGTGTTCACTTAGATGCTTAGCGACCGCTTTCACGCTGCCCCTCCCAGTGCGCTCCCCAGATTCCGATCATCCATTCTGACCATAATCACGCCAAAAAAATATATGGTGGAAGCTTTAATATGCTCTTACCATTCTCCCTTTAGGCGAAAAATACTCTCGAGCTTTGCCTGTGTATCGCCCATGCATTGTTGTCACCACATCTGTCCTTGCTTGGCGAAAAAGCTGTTTCACTCGTTTAGCCGTCGCCAGAGGCGCATGCCGCTACGGAGAGACTGGACAAGCTTGGCAAGGCCCGAAACTATAGCCAGATGATACATGGACCAACCTCCCAAACCTATATTTCGCAACGCCTTCGTCTTCACTATGTGGATTGGGGCAATGAAACCGCTCCACCTTTGATTCTCTTGCATGGCGGACGAGACCACTGCCGTAGCTGGGACTGGGTTGCCCAGGAACTTCGCAAGGATTGGCATGTCATCGCCCCCGACTTGCGAGGGCATGGTGATAGCGCTTGGTCGGCCGATGGCGAGTATTCTGCGCGGGCCTGCCTGTACGATTTTGCTCAACTCATCCATCAGAAAAAACTCGCACCGGTTACGATTGTTGCCCACTCCTACGGCGGCAACATCGCGTTGCGGTATTCCGGGATCTATCCAGACAATGTACGCAAATTGGTGGCCATTGAGGGTCTGGGCCCCTCCCCCAAAATGCTGAAAGAGCGGTTTGGACGCCCGATCGGCGAGCGCATGCGCGAGTGGATCGATTCCAAGCGCGGCATGGCCGGGCGGACGCCGAAAAAGTATGGCAGCCTCGAAGAAGCATACACGCGCATGAAGGATGAAAACAGCTATCTCAATGACGAGCAGGCGCGACACCTGACCCTGCACGGGATCAGCCAGAATGAAGATGGCACATGGTCGTGGAAATTCGACAACTACTTTCGCACGTTCCCGCCCTACGACATGGCGCAGGAAGATGTGGAGCAGTTGTGGGGAGAGATCACTTGTCCGACCTTGCTGCTCTATGGAGAAAAAAGCTGGGCTTCGAACCCCGCAGAGGATGGCCGGATCGAGAAGTTCAACACGGCGACTGTCAAACTCTACAAGGATGCCGGTCATTGGTTGCACCATGACAAGTTCGAACAATTCATGGGCGACTTGAAGGCGTTTCTCTGATCGACTGCCCCGAGGACAGTGCTGGCGCGCAGGCGCAACTGCACTAAGCTCTCCAAAAATACTGGAGGGATAGCCATGAACGATCCACTACTGAATTTCGAAGGCAAGGTGGCCCTGATTACCGGCGGCAGTCGCGGACTGGGATACCAGATGGCAAAAGCGCTTGCTGCACGCGGCGCAGATATCATCATAGCCAGCCGCAAAGTGGATACCTGTGAAGCGGTGGCTGAAGAGGTTCGGGCAATGGGACAGCGTGCTCTCGCCGTAGGTGCGCATTGCGGGAAATGGGACGAGATCGATAAGCTGATCGAAGCGGCATACGCCGAATTCGGGCACGTCGACATTTTGATAAACAATGCCGGCATGGGGCCGCGTATGCCGAGCCATGAGGTGCCCGAAAGTCTGTATGACAGTGTGCTGAACTTGAACCTGAAAGGCCCCTATCGTCTGGCGAGCATAATCGGCCAAAAGATGAAAGCGCAGGGCTCTGGCAGCATTCTCAACATCTCTTCGATTGCCTCCCTCCAGCCACTGGCCCAAGTCGTTCCTTACAGCGCGGCCAAGGCTGGTCTCAACGCGATGACGATTGGCATGGCCAAGGAGTATGCGCCGCACGTTCGTGTAAACTGTATCTGCGCAGGCCCTTTCCTGACCGATATTGCGGACGCATGGACCGACGAAGCCCGCCAAACAGCGGATAACGCCCTCCGTCGCCCCGGACGCCCCGAAGAAATCGTATCGGCTGCCCTTTATCTATTGAGCGACGCGGCCAGTTTCTCCACCGGATCCGTGATCTCGGTAGATGGCGGGACCTAGTCGATCCCCAATCCCAACTCGGACAATACGAGCTCCGTATGTTCGCCAATTCTTGGCGCCGGAGCGATTTCTCGCTGCTGCGTGCCTCGAAAAGTGACGGGTGGCTGCGTTTCCCAATAATGACCTTCCGTCGGGTGCTCGCGTCGTTGAAAGAAGCCTGTCGCCACAAGATGCGGGTCTGATTGCAGATCCGGGAAATCGTTCACACGGGCCGCCGGAATATCTGCTTTCGCCAACGCGTCAATCCAATACTCCGTCGTCTGCTTGTCAAAATATTCCTGCACGCGCGACATCATGTAGTCCTGATTGAAAAACCGCCCCTTGCGATCGGCGATGCGTTCGTCCTGCAATTCTTCCGGGGCACCCATGACGTCGAACAGTTTGATCCAGCGCGCGTCAACATAAGGTGCAATCACGATCCAGCCATTCGACGTCTTGAGCGGCTGGCGTGAAGGGTCGACCTGACGCTGATACAGGAATGGTCCGACCGGTGGATCGAACTCAGCCTCGTAGAAATGCTCCTCCAAGAGGAAGTGCGTCACGCATTCGAACATGGGAACTTCGACATGAACTGCCTCGCCCGTGCGGTCGCGATGGTGAAGTGCCGCAAGCGTTGCATACATTGCATGCATTCCGGAAACCTTGTCGGCGAAGGCGGTGGGAATAAAGCGCGGTCGCTCGTTTCCGTCTACCTTTGGCAAGAGCATGGTTGCGCCGGACAGGCCCTGAATCAGGTCATCATAGGCAGGGCGACCTGCATAGGGACCATCCGATCCGAAGCCCAGGCAATGGACATAGACAATGTCGGGCTTGATTGCACGGACCTCTTCGAACGTCAGGCCGAGGCGCGTAACCGCATCTGGGCGAATATTGTGGATGAAGACATCGCTCTGCTGGATCAGCTTCCTTATGGCCGCCTTACCGGGTTCAGATTTCAAGTCCCAGACGACGGAGCGCTTACCTCGATTAATCGTCAAATGGCATGGTCCCATGCTACGATTGTTCGCAGGCTTGCCAACATTGCGAAAATCATCCCCTCCCTTTGGCTCTACCTTTACGACATCCGCGCCCATGTCGGCCAAGGTCTGCGTGCAATAAGGACCGAAAATGACTGTGGTCATGTCCGCAATCTTGATGTCCGACAGAAGGTTGGTGCCTGGCATGTTGCGCATCCTCCAAATTTAGTCTTGCTGCGATTGGCGAGCCGCAGATGCTTCCAAGGCAATTAGACGGGGTGTCGTTAGGACAGACAAGCCGGATCAGCGTTGTTTCCACGCATAAATAACCGGTACGAGGATCTGCCGTTTTTCAGATTGCGCTGGCTAGTCGAGAGACTCCGGTTCGGACCCCCAATCGCACACCTGTCAGGCGCCAAAAAAGCCCCCAATACACTCGGGCGCGCTTGAAATCACGTTCCGAAAGTTGGATGCGAATTCGATAGGTGAGCAACCCCGCAATCCGTGACAAGGCTTCATTTCGGTCTTCCAATGGAGCCAAGACATCCCTGACCCGGTCCATCCATTCCGGATGCTCTACCAGTTCATCAAGACCATAACGGCATCCAAGCATGCCGCTCAGGATATGGCCTTCCAATGGATTGAGAGGAGTAACTCGGTCAGCCTTCACGGCGCCGTGGAGTGCCTCTATCGCACTGGGCCAAAGCTTCTTGCGCGCCGCGATTACCGCCTTCTGAAACAGCGCCCGGCGGGCACTGAATGGATCACCCTGGCCACCACTCAGTTCATCTAGCGAAAGTGTGGGCAATATTCGCTCCATTAAGCCAGTGTCCGCGGCACACCAACGGGCATATCGTGTATCGGCGGCATAGCGGATATCGCTCGGGCCGCGTGGGCCCTCATGTTGCCGCTGGAACAGAGTCACCGCGTCGACACGACGGGCTTCATAACGGCGCGCGAGTTCTATCAGCACCGCATAATCCTCCGACACCGTTATATGCTCAGGCAACGGACCGATAGCGTCGTAGCAAGATTTCCTTACGAGCAAGCATGGTTGGCCGGTGATGAAACAATCCTCGAGCACATGTAGAAAGAATGATCGTCCATCTTCTGGCGGATAGGGGAACGTCTTTACATACTCGGTCCGACCGGTGCTCGCGTCCACGGAGAATTTCTGCAACGCACCATACGAGATGTTTGTGTCCGAACACTCCAGAAATGGTGTGATCAGGTTCTCTAGCGCATCCGCTGGTGCGATATCGTCATCATCCATGATCCAGATGAGGTCGCCGCTTGCGCAGGTGAGTCCGACGTTCAGAGCTGAAAGTTTCCCGCCATTCGCCTTCTTCAAATACCTGACTTGCCGCTCATACGCTGCCACCACACGATCCGTGTGGTCGGTAGAACCGTCGTCAACGACAATGATTTCTTCAATGGGCCAAGTCTGCGCCAACAAACTATCGATACTTTCCGCAATCAGATGAGCCCGATTAAAGGTCGGAAGGATTACGGTTACGGATGGCGGGGCAACAGACGTCATGTGGATGCTTGGAACTCAATGGCATGCAAGAGGAAGATAATAGGGACAGCGCAATATTCGAGCCAAAGAAATTGATGTTCTTCCAGATTTCGGTATGAAAATCGCATGGGATGCTATTGTTTTTCCAGTCACTTCCCCATGACTCAACGTATTTGAACTTCGTTTTTCTCGAAAAGAAAGCAAATTCGTACAAATGAACAACGAAATCACGCCCCCACAAATTGCCCGTGTAACGATTGTCGTTTCACCGAGAGAGCGTTTCGAACAGGCTGAGATGTCATTGAGTTCCTGCTTTGACATGACCGATACGCCATTCCAAATGGTCTATATTGACGGTGGTTCGCCGCGAGACATCGCACATGTTCTGAAGACTGAAGTGGAAACGCGGGGACACACTTACATCCGGCGGGACGGGTTCCTGACGCCCAATGACGCTCGCAACACCGCGCTGCCATTAATTAACACCGAGTACATAGCATTCATCGACAATGATGTTGTTTTTCAGCCCGGGTGGCTGGACGCTCTGATCCAATGTGCAGATGAAACCGGCGCAGGACTGGTAACCCCCACTATTCTGGTTGGACCAGCGGCCAGAATGCCGGACCTCAGCATTCATCATGCGGGCGGCATTCTCGATATTGACGAGGGTGAGAATGGCAAAACCATCCATCGTCGTCATGGTTTCGAACACCAACCTTATCTGTCCACCAAGAACGACCTCGTTCGGCAGGAAACAGGTTGCACCGAATTTCATGTTGTCCTGGCCCGCACGGAAATGATCCGGGAAATAGGACCTTTTGATCCGAACCTTGTTGGGTTCACCGATGAAATAGACATGGCGCTGATGGCGCGCAAAAAAGGCTGGAAGATCTTTTACGAACCGGAGTCGGTCGTGGCCTACGCAGTCGGCAAAAAGCTGACTTGGCGAGATCGACCCTATTTTTGCGTTCGCTGGAGTCGTGCGCGCGTTATGCGCGCCGAGAGATATTTCTACGATAAATGGGGGCTGTCGCATGACTTCGAGCGGCAAGAGAATTTTTTGCGCGATCACAAGCGTCACGCTTTCCCGTTCAAAAAACTTCAAAGACTGGCCGGATGGCGAATAACCGTAACGGCAACCGCTTTGGTCTGTGAGGCTGTTTCTGCCTGGGCGTCTCGGCGCCTTATCAAACCGGATCAGTCACCATCTGTGCCTCTACCCCAATTAGCCAATCCAACGCCCGATTCTGTTCCAGGCTGACAACAGACGGTGGCGACCGCGAAACCGCTTTAACTCAGGGGTTAGCGAGAACACGTCTTCTTTCGAGAAGCTGTGAAGCAGGTCTTCTCCCTTCATGTACCGGGCGTAGTTTTCCTCGACCATATCCAGCGTGCGGGAAGTTCGGTCAGGCATTTGCGGTGTGAAATGCGGCGTGATCATTATGTTTGGCGCTGACCAAAGCCGATGCCACGGAGGAAGCGGCTCATAGGGGTCTGTTACGTCCAGTCCCGCGCCTGCCAGGTGTCCGGACTCCAATGCCGAGATCATTGCCCCCTCATCGACAAGCTGTGCACGCGCAACATTGATCAAATAGCTTCCCGGCGCCATCGCAGCAATTTCACGCGCCCCCAGCATTCGATAACTGTGGTCATTGAGCGACGCACACATCACCACGAAATCCGAATCCCGCACAGCATCCAACAAGCTATCCCCGCGCGTAGCGCTATACATTTGCACGCCGGGGACTTTGGCCGGAATATCTTTCCGCCGATATGCCCTGATATTCATTTCAAAGCTCTGGCACTGACGGGCAAGGCACTCTCCTGTCGCCCCATAGCCTATGATGGATATGCTTCGGCCATTTAGCCCGCGTAAGGTATCCTGATCCCGGATGCCCCAGACGCGGCGCCGCTGGGCGCGCGCAAGGGTCGATGCCCTGTACACCAGCGAGAGCATGAAGAAGACAGCGTGTTCGGCGAGCACCGGACCAGACCGGCCCTTCGAAGAAGTCACAACAAGATCGCTGTCACTCAGCCTCTGTGGTGCATAACCATCGAGGCCAGACTGGTCGCAATGCACCCATTTCAGCTTGGGCGCAGCAAGATAGCGATCATCCATCACGCCATCAATCAGGGCGACTTCGCAAGTCTGGAGAGCTGTGTCGATGGCAACCCGATCCTCTCGCTTGACGAAAACCAGTTCAGCAGGCGCAAAGATCTCTTGAAGGCGTTCGCGATGTTTCGCGGACCATGGAAGTCGTGCCATGATCTTTGGTTTGGACTCCAGGAGTTTGCGTGTTGTCATGACTAACTTCCAAGGATGGGCAATTGCACCGATGCGAAATTCTGCTGTAAACTGAAAAGAGCAAGAAGTGCGCCGTTTCTCTTCAACTATCGTCTCATTCGCACTCTTCCCTTGGTGAACCCATTGCAATCGATTGTATTTATGTATTGCAATCGATTGTATTTTGATATTATGAAGAGCCAACCGGGACGTGCCGGTCTAGAAGTCGACTGGTGCACACACCAGCAGTGATAGGGAGGAAAAAGTCATGTCGATTGTTCGCAATACACTTTTGCTTAGTGCTGGCGCATTTGCCCTGGCGAATGGCACCGCGTTCACTCAAGAAACTTTGAGTGCAACTGAGGCAGAGGCTCGACAACAAACCATCATCGTGACCGGCATCGTAAAGGCAGGCGGTCAAAACCGACTCGACAGTTCCATATCTGTCAGCAGTCTAAATCAAGACGAACTGATGAAGACTGCCCCGCGCAGCACCGCAGAAATCTTTCGCGCCCTGCCCGGCATTCGTGCCGAAAGTTCCGCCGGCGGCGGTAACTCCAATATAGCGGTCCGAGGAATGCCGCTATCCACAGGTGGGGCAAAGTATGTGAGCCTTCAGGAAGACGGGCTGCCGATACTGTTGTTCGGAGATTTCGACTTCGCGCCTGCCGATGGCTTCTACAAAGTGGACGGTACACTTGACCGCGTTGAGTCGGTTCGGGGCGGTACGGCCTCCACGCTGACCACAAACGGCCCTGGCGGCATCATCAACTTCATTTCCAAAACTGGAAGCACAGAAGGTGGTTCGATCGCACTCAGCACGGGACTCGATCATGATGATTACCGGGCAGAATTCGAGTATGGGGGCGCGCTGACTGACACTGTCTACTTCCATGTTGGAGGCCATTGGCAACAAGGTGGAGACTATCGTGATCTTGGCTTTGATGCGGTCAGTGGCGGTCAAATTCGCGCCAGCCTCACCAAGGAATTCGAGAACGGCTTCATACGCGTGAACTCGAAGTGGCTGGACAAAGCCGACGCGACATACATGCCACAAGCTGCTGGTCTGTCTGGTGATGAAGTCACCGACAGCATCGCTGGCTTCTCAGCGACGAATGACAGCCTGCACAGCCCCTACATTCGGAATGGACGCGATGTTGATGGCAACAATACCGTCAACAATTACGACCTTGCAGATGGCATCCGCACACAAATCAAGTCTCTAGGTGTTGAGGCAAACTTCGATATTGGTGCAGGAATAAATCTGGACGCCAAGGCCCGTTACCAAGACATCTCAGGCTATTTCAACGCTCCTTTCACGCACTTTGTGGGCGATGCCGATACTGTTCTGGCATCCACTTATGGCGGCGCGTCAGGGAGCTTCTTCAACGGTCCCGGCGCGGGCAATCCGGTGACCTCCGCATCGCTGGCGGCCGCAACGGGCAACCCCTACGTTTCGGAAGTTGCCTACTTCAACACCGACCTCGACGATATGAGCAATTTTGCGAGCGAGTTGCGCGCCTCCAAATCGCTGGCCTTTGAAGGCTCTTCATTGGACCTGACGGCCGGGTACTTCCTCATGAATCAGAAATTCGTTCAGGATTGGCACTGGAATCGGTTCCTGACATCAACTGACACCAATGCGGCTTTGATCGACGTGAATGGCTTCACCGACAATGGAATTCTTGGCTACAACCAAGCTTTCGGTTGGACGGGCACCAACCGCAATTATGACCTCGAATATCAGGCCCGCGCACCTTTTGTGGCAGGAAGTTGGGCACTTGATAACGGTCTGACGATTGACGGTTCAGTACGCTTCGACACGATAGAGCAAACCGGGACACGCACCGAAGGCGCTGGCGGCGCATTTGATGTAGATGGCGACGGCATTATTGACGCCCCGGAAATGATGGTATCGCTCAATACTGGCCAAGGTGGCATCGCCAACTTCGAGGTAGACCACACCTCCTTCACTCTCGGCGCGAACTATCTGGTTTCGGATACACTCTCCGTATTCGGACGCTACAGCGACGGTGCGGCCTTCAATGGCGAGCGGCAATTGTTCAATTCGCTAAATGCAGGTGGCGGACTCGTCCCTGGTAGTGAAGAGACATATGTCGATGAGACGGAACAATTCGAAGCAGGTGTGAAATGGCAAGAATCCAGTGACGCCATTCCGGGACAGCTTGACCTCTATGTCACCTATTTCAATGCAGAGACAAAAGAGGATAATTACGAAATCACGACCATGACGGCGCTGGGCAATACCTATGTCTCGCAGGGTATCGAAACTGAATTCAAATATGGTTATGGCGGCCTGGACCTGTCAGGATCGGTAACCTTCACTGATGCCGAAATAGACGATAGCGATACCGCGCCTGCCAATATCGGAAACACGCCGCGCCGTCAGGCAGATTGGATCTGGTCCCTTACACCAACTTACACGATCGACGGCCTGGGGCGCATCGGAGTGAACTTTACCGGCACCACGGACACATATGTCGATGATGACAACGTCTATGTGATGCCCGGCGCAACGATTACAAATTTCTTCGCTGATTGGGACATCACCGAACAGGCTACCTTGTCAGTTGGCGTGAACAACGTGTTCGACGAAGTCCTGTTCACAGAAGCCGAGAACGGCCGAGTGTTCGACACCGATGGCGATGGTGCTGCAGATGTCATCGTTGCCCGCTCGATCAACGGCACCTCCGCGACTGCAACTCTCAGATACCGCTTCTGATTGCCTCCTGCATTGTAGCTGAGAAAGCCAGTCCTTTTCGGAGCCTGCCATTCACACTGGCAGGCTCCCATCTTTTCAGGACGAAGTGCTAGCCACGCCCACAGTTACTTCTGCAAGATCACATAATTTCGAGGTCTCGCTATTCCCTTTGTGACTCAGCTTGATTTATAATGGATAATTAGCCCTGTGTGCGGGACACATCGGTCCTTATATGCCCGTTTAATCGGCAATTCAGGCCGCAGACAACAAGACGTCATGACGAGAGGAATTCAGGCGACATGAGCGAGCACGCAAGCAAGTCGCACCGAAAGATGACTATGGCAGAGCTTGCCAAGTTGGCCGAGGTTGATGTCTCGACGGTTTCGCGCGCTCTGAACGATAGTCCGTTGGTGAAGGAAAAGACCAAGCGTCTGATCCTCGATATCGCGGCCGAGACCGGCTATGCAGTCAATGCCTCCGCGCGAAATCTTAGGCGCCAATCGTCCGAGGCAATCGGAATAGTCATCCCGCTACGACCGGAATCTGGCCAGACTATCTCAGACCCCTTCTATCTGGAAATGGTTGGAGCGGTCAGTCAGGCCGCCTCAAGAAATGGCTATGACCTGATCGTGAGTATTCCACGTGAAGACGAAACGATCGCGGAACGCCGCCTTCTGCAGACGGGTAAAGCCGATGGCCTGATCGTGATCGGCCAGGCAGGAATGTCGCAACGGCTTGAAGAGCTCGGCCCCCTGGGTCGCAAAGTCGTCGTCTGGGGTGGCAACGCTGGTCACCTAAATTACACACTTGTCGGAAGTGACAATGTCGAAGGCGGTCGACTTGCGGGTGACCATCTTCTTTCGATTGCTCGAAAACGTATATTGTTCCTGGGGCCGGGTCGCCTTCCTGAGGTCCAGCTGCGATACAATGGATTTCTCAAGGCACATGACGAACGTGGCGTAGGCTGGGACGATACGTTGACTCTGGACATTGAATTCGGCGCGAAAAATGCGTTCGAGGAAGTTCTTCATTTTTTGGATTCGGGCAAGAAATTTGATGCCATCTTTGCCGCCTCTGATGTTTTGGCAATGTCCGCTTTGCTGGCGCTCAACGCACGCGGCATTTCTGTGCCAGATGATGTAGCTGTGGTCGGTTACGACAATATTGCACAAGCTGGTATGGCAACCCCGTCACTGACGACAATTGACCAGAACATAGCCCGTGGCGGCGAACTGATGGTGGAAAAACTACTCGCTCAACTGGCCGGTGAGACTGCCAAGTCGGAGTTGACGCCCACGCAGCTGATCATTCGTGAATCAAGCGGTGGATCGCGCTAGGCTACGCTGCTGGACCAGACACCGAAGTCAGAGAAATATTTCGCACTGGCGGAAAACTCAGCTGCTTCTCCGGGCCCGCTTGCTCAGTAAACGGACCGAGTACGCTCAACGTACCCGCCACAAGATCATGGTCCACAAGACTACATCCGAACATGCCATCAAGGCCTGTCAGCACGCTACCAGACACCAACGCTGACTCCCATTGCCCATCCAATGATGTTGATGTGTACAGTCTTTGCTGAAACTCAACTTCGCTATCAGGCTGGCCTTCATATTGGCGATTACAGGCTGATACGAGAAGTAGCCAGAGATCCGATGCTTTGTCGTGATAGAGTTTCGGGACTTCAGACTGAGTATATTCGGCTGCGTCGGGCAGTTCGATCGGAGGCAGTAACTCCGTCATCGAGACGCCAGCCGGCCCTTCCGTGAGTCGCGCGCGCGCTATGGCAGGCCTCGTTGGTCCGATCTTGGCAGACCAGAAGGCATTGAGTTCGTCATTGTGATCCCGCACCAGGAACGGATCGCGCCAAGCCATTATGGGACCGCCCTCTTCTCCAGCCCGGTCACCCAGTCTATCCAGTGGCCCCAGATAAAACCCCAGGCGGGTGATCTGGTCATAGTCGCGCAGGGGACAACTGATCGCGGCAGCAGGCACAGTGGTCATGGCATCCGGTGTTGGGCCTGCCCCCACACAAATAGTCTGGAGGAAAGTTCGCGCCGGGGAGATGTTACGGACCCCGGTATATCCGAAGAGGGTTTGGCCCGTTTTTCCCATGATGACAGAACCACTCCACACGTTGAACGCATCTGCGCCATCGGACGCGCCGCCGGGCTGGATCGCCACACCTTGATCGCGCCACGAGAGACCATTGTCGGCTGAACGGAAATGCCGAATATGAAAGGAATGGTCGTTGCGCTGCCGCGGCAGGATTGCTGATCCATCGAAGTCCGTCCGACTGAGCGCCAGACAGTATAGATGCAAGTGCCCTTCCCCCGACTGAATCGTCCAAGAGTCCCACAACCAAAGATCTGGATGACGAATGTCTCCCGAAAAGGATAGATCGCATGGATCAGGGATCGGCGCTGTACGGCGACTCATAAACTATCCTCAGGAATATTCCGACTGGTCTGCAGCCTTGAGAGCGGCCGCTGCAGGGTTTGCTATCCAGTTCACAAGCCCCATCACGAACAATAAGCCTGCAAAGCCTGTCGCGAGGACGAAGCCAATCCGCATGTCGCCTCCGCCAAACATATCACTGGCCACCGCCATCAGCAGAGGCGCAAAAGCCGCCGACGCGGCGGTAAAAAACAGGATCAGTCCTGCGACTGCGCCATGATCACTCTTTGGAAAACAGCTGATGCCCTTGGAGTTCAGAGTCGGATAGATCATCGACATGAACAGGCCCGATAGCGGCAGCAGGAAAACCGCCGCAGATTTACCGATCAGCGCACTTGCGAGAAAACAGCCAAAAATGATCGCGGTGAACGCCATCATTACCAACTTCCAGTCAACGATGCGGAGAATCCAAGCCCCAAGAAACCGTCCGACAGCACGCAATACAAAGAAAATCATCACCGCATATGCCGCAAACATCATGGCGGTGTTGGTTCCGGTGAACCCTTCGAGAAAGGTTGGCAGCCAAACAAAGATAGCGACTTCGCAGGCGACATAGAGGGCGATGGCCATGGAAAAACCAAGCGCGTGCGCATTACCCAAAAGTGACAGCGTGTGTCGTACCGACGCTGGCGTCTCCTTCTCACCGGAAATGGGTGGATACTCTGTCACCAGCGCAGCGATGATCATCAGCGCGCACAAACATGCGGCTATCATGTACAGCCAGGTCCAGGACAAGCCCTGTCCCGTCAGCCACACTACCAGCAATGGGCCGATGATGGCCCCGACGCCGAAGAAGCCTTCAACGGCGTTCATGCGTGACGTGTGATCATCCGTGGAATTCGCGAGGTCTCCAACCAACGCCAATGCGGAGGTCTTGAACACACCGATGGCGAGGCCAGAAATGAAGAGCAGTGTAAAGTAGAGCTGAAAGGACTGGCCTGTCATGAAAAGTGCGCTGGCGACGCCATACATTGCCAAACCACCTATGATCGTCTTCTTGCGTCCGAAGCGATCCGCGAGAAAGCCCAGACCGATCCCGCTCATGGCAATCGCAATCATTGTTGCCCAATGAAACGCGCTCGCCTCAGTATTGGAAAGATTCATGTCCACACGCGCGATCTTGATGATCTCGCCGACCGCATCGGTCGTCATGGCGAACATAAAGAACATCGCGTAAGTGAGTGCGGAAACGAGCGCTACAGAGACGCCCTTTTTGCCAGACCCTACTTGTGTTCTTGTCATCTTGTTGTCTCCTCCGCGATTGTGATAACAAAAATACAATCGATTGCAAATGAATATTCGAAGTTCTGAAATGATCGGGGAACGGGTTATGTCGACCAGAAACTTTCGCGGCGGAATCGATGCTGGCGGCACCACGTTCAAATGTGGCATCATGAACGATAAAGGTAACATCGTTCAGAAGTTTCGCGTCAAAGTCTCGACACCAGACGAAACTATTTCCAGCTGCATCAATTTTTTTCGGCCCGTTTTCGAAACCGACCGCCTGTCTTCGTTCGGAATCGCCAGCTTCGGGCCGATCGATATCGATCCGCAGTCTTCAACTTATGGCACCATTTTACAAACACCAAAGCCCGGTTGGTCCCTAACCGACCTCAAGACCGCGTTCGGCTCTGCTATGGGAGTACCTGTTCGCTTGGACACGGATGTGAACGGCGCTCTAAGGGCAGAGATGGCATACGGAGCAGCGAAGCATGTGGACTCCGCTGCCTATGTCACTATTGGCACCGGTATTGGCGCAGGTGTTTTTGCCAATAATCAGCTCTTGGCACACCCCCACCATCCGGAGTTTGGCCACATACCTGTGAACCGTCATCCCTTGGACTTAAGCTTCAATAGCGTTTGCTCATATCATGAAGATTGTCTGGAAGGTCTTGCCTCCGCCACGGCCGTGCACGCCCGGGCCGGGGACCCTAGTGAACTTCCACAAGATCATCCTGTTTGGGACGTCACGGCTGATTACCTGGCTCAGGCGTGCCGCAGCTTGTTCCTGACAGCCCGCCTGAACCGAATCATTCTGGGCGGGGGGCTTATGTTGGCGCCGCACCTGCTGAGCCGCATACACGTCGAATTCGTTCGTCAGATGAACGGCTATCTCGGAATGGATTACCCGATTGCCGAAGACCTCATTTGCACTCCGGCCTTGGGAGATGATGCCGGTCTGATCGGCGCGATCCTGTTGGGAGGTGACGCAGAACACTAGAGTTTGCGCACTCATAGTTCAGCAAGTACAGCGCTCGCCAAAACGCTCACTATACAGATTTCCTCCAATCCCTCGCGCCAATAACCAGCTGCCAGTTTGCTTCATTTTGGCGCAACTTTTTCAGCTCTAGCGAGTTGGTTGATCATTGTGGCCGGAATGCCGTTGATCAACCAGAAGATGAGGATGCTGTGTCCAGACTCGTAGTTTTTTCGAACCGATTGCCATTGGGATCATCGCCGTCTGGGGGACTGGTCGTTGCCTTGGGAAGAACGATGGAGCAGCGAGGGGGAGTGTGGATTGGCGCCACGCCCGGGAAAAGCGGAACAGGCCAGCATACGCTCCAGTCATATGAAGGAGCCAGCTTTGACCGGCACGCGCTTCATCTGCCGGAAGGCGAATACAACGACTATTACCTGGGATATTCGAACTCCGTCCTGTGGCCGCTTTTCCATGGTCGCACAGACCTTCTGGATGTCGAAGAAGGACAACTCGCAGCTTATAGCAGCGTCAACAGGAAGATGGCGGAAGCATCTGTCAACCTGATCCAGGAGGGCGATGTGATCTGGATCCATGATTATCACTTCATTCCTCTCGCTGCGGAACTGCGCAAATTGGGCGTCAACAATCCGATCGGTTTCTTTCTGCACACGCCATTCCCATCCTCGAACAATGTACGCGCGATGTCTCACAAAGAATTCTTGCTGGATTGGTTGGCTGCGTACGATCTCGTGGGATTGCAAACCCAACGCGATGTCTCTGCACTGATCGAGGTTTGCCGCGCCACTTTCGGCGGACAGTTGTTGTCAGACGGGAGAATCCGCTGCAAAGGTCAGGATATCTGGGCTGCCAGCTTTCCAATTGGGATAGATGCAAAGACGTTCCGGCAGACAGCCGAGACGCAGGAAATGACGTCACCCCGGATTGACCCTGGCCAGAAACTTCTGATCGGCGTGGACCGATTGGATTATTCAAAAGGACTGCCTCACAAGTTCCGTGGATTTCAGCGCTTTCTGGAAGATCAGGATTCCGAAAGTGAGCGCCTTACACTGTTGCAAATCGCATCGCCGACGCGCGAAAATGTGGAAGCATACCAGGATATCCGGCGCCAGCTTGAGCAGTTATCCGGTGAGGTCAATGGAGAGTTTGCCGAGCTTGGATACATGCCTATCCAGTACATCCATCGCGCTGTGCCCCGCGACTATCTGGCAGGCCTCTATCGACGGGCTGCGATTGGTCTCGTCACACCACTGATCGATGGAATGAATCTGGTGGCGAAAGAATACGTGACTGCGCAGGATTCCAGTGATCCCGGTGTACTGATACTCTCGGAATCTGCGGGGGCGGCAGAGCAGCTGGGCATTGGCGCCCTGACGGTCAATCCCTTCGATCCGTCCTCTATTGCTGGCGCGATACGCAAAGCCGTCGCCATGCCCCTAACCGAACGAATTGAACGCCATCAGGCCATGTGGGATGAAATTTCTCTGCACGACGTCTATTGGTGGACTGAAACCTTCCTGAATCGGCTAGACAAAAATGCAAGTTCCCGCAGGAAAAGGAGCAGGTCCATTGCGGACCTGGAGACAATGTTGCGCGGTTAATGCGTCATCACGAGTCCCGGGACTCTTCATCAACCAATGTATTTTCAGTAACGACGGGACCGATTTCCGGTTCGGGGCCCAGTTCAACTGAATCGTCCTCACCCTTGAAGTGACTCACCGGCGCTTCCTGTATTGGCTCGAACGGGCCGTTCCCGGGCAGCATCTGCTCGCGCCGTCTCTCGGCAGCTTGCTGGATCTCGCCAGCTTCTTTGGCGGTGGATCGCGGATAGCCCAGATGATCTAAAGTCTTGCGTGTCATCAATTGTCTCCTCAAAGACAATCAACCCATACCAATCATATTGGTTGCACAGGCGGGAACCGACAGCATCGCCAAAGGCCTGCAACACCTGCCATCACCCTCAGCATTCAAAAAATTGGCGTCACTAATTATCACCCCTTATCGAACATTAAGACAGTCACGCGCTGACTGTTTGCTTGCCGAAGCCAAGCCAACTTCCGGGTGACCAGGGCAACAATCGTCCACGAGTACAGAGAGCAGCTGATTTACACTTTCAATCTCCGCAGTGTAGATCATGCGACGGGCGTCGCCTCGACACTGATCGGCCCCGATTAACGAACCGGAGTGCTTCGCTCGCATGACGTGCCATTTGAATGAACCAGGGCGGGAACGCGATTTCATGCTTGCACGCCGATTACAAATTACTGCCATGCCATGGTACCAGACTATCGTGTGCGCATCATCGGAAACGTCCACTTTGCACCTGTCAGGAGCGATACATGCAGCTTTCACGTATATCTGGGGCCCTGGCAGCCCCGGACGATTTCGATGCAGTCTTCGGGATCTATGAAAGCGCCCTTCCCGCAGCTGAGCGCAAAACCAGGGCCGAGCTTGCCACATTGTTGGAGCGAAATGACTACGCAGTGATCGCGGCTAGGCGAGGCAAGCAGGTGGTCGGCTTTTCGGTAATCTTTCTCCCTGATCAGAACACCTTCTCGCTTCTCGAATATCTCGCGACACGACAAGGGTGCCGAGGACAGGGCATCGGACAAGCGCTGTTCGAACATGCTCTGGAATTATCGCATGGTCGCCCCTTGTTGATCGAAGTCGAGGCCGAATGTGGCCCAGAGGCGGAACGCAGACTGCAACGCAGGCGGAAACGCTACTATGAGAGACTCGGGTGCCTTACGTTCGAATCGGTTTCCTATAAGATGCCTCAACTAAACTCCGAGTCACCGCCCGCACTTGATCTGATGTACCATCCGAACGGAATGGACACATCAATCAGCAAGGACGTGATGCGGACTTGGATAACGCGTATATATTCAGGCGTTTACAATCGCCAAATTGGCGAACCAACCATCGAAGCGATGCTGCAAGACTGGCCAGCAAACCAAGGCTAGCCCCAACATGGTGAGTTGTAAGCTGATTGGCACAACATCAACTCACCCCACGCCTCATGTCATGAAGTTCATTCACGAAAAGCAGGATGAATTGGCGTTGCGCCCGACTTTCCCGGTTAATCAGCTGGGTCAGGATCGTCGACTGCCGTATCAGTTACGATCTTCCACTCGCCGTTCACTTTCCGCCAGACGGTTACATAATCACCCGTCGTATCGGGATCGCCATCGACGACGAAACTTCCCCAAGTGATTCCCAAATCACCACTCGCCGCACCCATAGCGCCTTCAGGCTGCCAATGAACGGGCGACGGAACCATGTCCAACTGTCGCTCGGCCATGATAGCCGCCTGGCCTGTCAGAAACCCCTCACCTGCTTCGATCATGAAACCTTTTTCAAAATCCACAAACTTCAGAGACGCTGCTTCATAGCCATGCGCGAGATTGTAGGCTTCATAAGCGCGATCAACTGCCATCAATTCTGCCTCGATTTGCGGGGCTGTTGCGTGCACGTCCGACGTCGGCAGGCTGGTGCACCCTGTTGTGCCGATGGCAAGGCCGAACATGGCAACGCCGCACACCGTATTGACTGTTTGGTTCATGAAAATCTCCTGAGGTGAAGCACGGAATGTATCTGCAACCAAAGCGCACAGGCACTGCGTATTGCGCTAGGATCGGTGCATCATGAGCACCAGGTCACCGACAGATTGCATCACCCCTGAACTGACGGAGATGCTAACCTGACGTCAGTAGGAGAGACAAAAATGCACATCCGCTTACTGATTTTATTCGTTCTTGCTTACGCTGCGGCGCACCCGGCCCCCGCCTCCGGAGACAGCCTCAGCAGTCATACTGGCGTTAAAACCGTCAATCTGGACCTGTCGGAAGGAACATGGATGAGCCTGGACGTCAGTCCAGACGGGAAGTTCATTTCGTTCGACCTCCTGAACGATATTTACGTTATGCCAGCATCGGGAGGTAAGGCCGTCGCGATCCATCAAGGTTCCGTGGCGCAACGTAGTCCGCAGTTCAGTGCAGATGGACAGTTTCTGACTTATCTGAGCGACGAAAGTGGTGCCGACAATGTCTGGGTATCGCGTGTCGATGGCAGTGAAGCCCGCCAGATCACGCAGGAATCGCACGCCATGATAGCTGGTCCGGCTTGGGCCGCTGACGGGAAATCCATTGCAGCAGTGAAAACCTATTCGGACATATTTCGTGTCCGAAACTCTGAAATACACCTCTACAACCTCGATGGCACGTCCGATGAGATCATCGTTTCTCCCCCGCAGAGTGGCAAGGATGTTCAGGAGCCACGTTTTTCGCCCGATGGCCGGTATCTTTATTATACGGAACGTATTGGCGGTGATCACTATGTCTACATGAATACCGGCCTGAAGAACTTCGCCATCAACAAGCTGGATCTGGAGACGGGGAAAAAGCGTCGTGCCATTTCCGGCTTCGGTGGTGCATCGACTCCGCAAGTCTCTCCCGATGGCAATTCAGTGGCTTTCATTCGCCGTCTGGGCGCAAAGACCGTGCTGTTCGTCAAAGACCTGGAAACCGGGTACGAACAGCCAATCTATGATGAACTCGGGCGAGACCTGCACGGAGATTACCTGCCACAGGAACACTACTATCCATCTTTCGACTGGTTTCCGGACAACCGAACAATTGCGATCTGGGCAAAGGGAAAGATTGTTCGCATTGATACGCACTCTGCCTCTGCGGAAGAAATTCCTTTCAGCCTGACCTCGCGGCACGAGCTTCAGCCAGCCATTCGCGTGAAACAGGACCTTGCACCTGAACAAGTCACCATCCGCACGCTGCGGCAGCTGGCACCTCAGCCGAACGGACAGACCATGCTGTTCCGCGCGGTCGGCAAGCTATGGAAAATCAAGATGGACGCGCCAGCCAGACCGGCGCGCCTCACCACCTCCGATGCAGCCGAATCCGACCCTGCCTGGTCTCCGGACGGACAGAAGATTGTCTATACGAATTGGACGGATCAGACCGGCAGTCGGTTGGTCATCCGCAATGCGGCTACGGGAGAGGAAAGGACTATCGTTGAAAGTCGAGGCGTGATCCGAGAACCACGGTTTTCCAACTCTGGAGACTTGATCGCGTATCGCATCATGGAGCCGGATCCGTCGTTCAATGCGGCCGGTCCGGAAACAGGCATCTACATCGTAGATGCGTCCGGAGGAACTTCCAGGTTCCTTTCACCGTCTTCCGGCTTGGTCGGCTTCTCTGCCGATGACAGCCGCTTGTTCCTGTTCGCCGAACCCGCCTTCTACGACCGACGAGCCTCCGTTCTAATGAGCGTCAACCTGGACGGCGGCGATCCCCAAGAGCACGCCATCGCTGAGACCGCGGACATACGCAATCTCAGCCTCAGCCCCGATCAGGCCTGGCTGGGCTTCAAGTATCATAATCGCCCCTACGTCATGCCGTTCGACATCCGCGACGAGCCCATTGTTCTGTCGATGGAAGACAACTCCTCAGTCCGTCTCCTCAGCGAGACTGGTGGATATGAGATGAGCTGGTCTGCGGACGCATCCAGACTTTATTGGACCATGGGAGCGGAAATCCTGTCGGTTGAGCCTGCCACCCAGTCAGCTGCGATCCAGTCTACACCCATACAAATGGAGATGCAGACCGACATACCTGAAGGCATTATTGCCTTTGTAGGTGGCAAGATCATTCCGATTGAGGGCGAAGTCATCGAGCACGGCACCGTCATTGTTGAAGGCAATCGCATTACGGCCGTTGGCCCGCATAGCAAGGTCAAGATACCCTGGAACGCGACCCGGATAGACATCAAGGGCAAGACACTGATGCCGGGCCTGTTTGATGCCCACGGCCATATTGAATGCTGTTTCCGCTCTGGCACCATGCCGCAACAGCACCCTACTCGGCTCGCAGCGCTTGCTTATGGCATTACTACGAATTTTGACCCCTACTCCAATGATCTCATGTCATATGAGAGTGGTGAGATGACGCTTACGGGTGACCTGGTAGGGCCGCGCTGGTTGAAGTCGGGCCAGGTAGTGCATGGCCTCGAAGGTCGTACGGACGGAGTTTACCATCCGCTTGCTTCGATCGAGGATGCACGCAATGTCCTCCAACGACGTACCGCGCTTGGGCCATCGATCCTCAAAAGCTACAAACTATCAACTCGGGTGCAACGTCAGCGGTTGCTTCAAGCCGCTCGTGAATACGGATACATGGTTGATGGGGAGGGTGCCGGTCAGTTCTATACCAATATTGGTATGATTATCGACGGGCACACAAATCTCGAACACAACCTCCCCGTGGCCACTTATTACGAGGATCTTCAAAAGCTCATTGCCGCTTCTGATGTGTCGATGACACCAACCTTGATCGTGACTTTCGGGGAGTTGTTTGGCGAGAATTTCATCTATGAGAATGAAGATCCCTGGAAGGAGGACAAGGTCAGGACTTTCATTCCGGATGTGAACAATGCCTATAATCCGATTGCAGGCCCAGGTGGCGCCCCATTGCACGTGCGCTGCATGCATTCGATTCACGTTTCCGATGAAATCTATGATATCGGCTTCCGGTCCGTCGGCAGATCACTCACCAAACTTGCCGAAGCTGGCGCTACTGTAAATGTCGGTTCGCACGGGCAAGCCTCGGGCATCGCCATGCATTGGGAAATGTTGCTGTTTGCTGAAAGCGGCATGGCCCCGCTGGATATATTGCGTGCTGCAACATTAAACGGCGCGAAGACCTATGGACTTGATCACCAGCTCGGCTCCATCAAAGCTGGTAAACTGGCCGACATCATCATCCTGGACAAGGATCCTACCGTCGACATCCGCAATGCGAACAGCGTCCGCTACACGATGGTCAATGGGCGCCTTTATGATGCGCACACAATGAATGAGATCGGCAACTATGACCGTCCCCGGAAGGAATTCTACTGGGAGACTCAACCCACAAACGGAATCGACTGGAAATGGACATGGTCAGGAGACTAGACATGAAATATTCAGCGCTGATCGTAGCAAGTCTCGCACTTATGGCATGCTCCAATAATACCGAAACAAGCGTCAGACCGGACATGGCAACAGTTCAGGCAGCCAGCTTCTTCATGGGCGAAACGGTTGATTATGGGTATGGAGAGATCGACGGCCCACGTCATGAAGTCAGCATTGAGAGTCCGTTTGCTTTCTCTGTCACCGAAGTGACCGTTGGCGACTTTCGATCATTCGTTGAGGATACCGGCTACGTGTCGGAAGGCATCTGCAATATTTATACAGATAACCAGTCCTGGCACATTGCGCCTGATACGAATTGGGAACACCCCGGATTTGCGCAAGACGACGATCACCCCGTGGTCTGCGTCAGTTGGGACGACACGCAAGCTTACACAGCTTGGCTGAGCGAAAAGACGGGTGAGGCCTTTCGGCTGCCTTCGGAGGCCGAATGGGAATACGTGGCTTCAACCGGCGGCATCGAAGGTGATGATGGACATGTCGGTCATGACGAAGCCAATATTGGCCTTGTCGATTGCTGTGGCGGCGTCGTGGAAGGACGCGATCAGTGGATGGAAACCGCGCCCGTCGCCAGCTTCCCGGCAGACCGGTTCGGCATCCACGACATGCGTGGCAATGTGTGGGAGTGGCAAGCAGACTGCCATCAGGAAACCTATGACGGTGCGCCGCTGGATGGCTCTGCGCGCACGACATGCACAACGCTCGGAAAACACGTAATACGCGGCGGCTCTTATGGTGATGCTGGCGACTACTTGTCCCCGCGCTACCGACTACCAGGTCCAAAATCGCAAGGCTATTTCACAGTCGGATTTCGCGTTGCACAGGATGTTGACCAAGCGAGCTAGCAGGTGCGGTTTTCGCACCACACTCTTCCCAAATCGCATCTGTCCGCCATTCAGTTGCATAAGTAATCTATTTTCAAAGCCAGCAATCGAGGATCACCATGCGCATCAAGAGAGACAATTTCCGTGGCCTGCGCGCGATTGGTGCTGCAATCTCCGTTCTCACCTTGGCGGCCTGCGCCACGAGTGCGCTAAACGCTTCCGCAGAACCTGACGGCCAAAGTACCCTTCCAGCCTTGATCAATGATGGCTTCGAGGGAGAAAGTGCTCTGAAGTTTGATTGGCCTATGCTGGAGATCGGTACTGGGCAGTATGAAGATGGGCCGACGGGCCTGACCGTTCTGAAATTTGGCAAGAAGGTAAACGCCGCCGTGGATGCGCGCGGAGGTGGTCCGGGCACTGTGAATGCAGAGTATCTCAAACTTGGCTATACGCAGCCTGAACTGGATGCGATCGTTCTGTCCGGTGGTTCTTGGTACGGTTTGGAGGCCGCCACGGCAGTAAACACCGCACTATTGGATGATGGCTATCGGGGCGGCCATTGGAACAATGTCGGCCTTGTTGTTGGATCAATCATTTATGATTTTGGAGGGCGCCGCTTAAACGAAATCTATCCGGACAAACGCCTCGCGCAACTTGCCTTGCGCGCTGCAAAGCCGGGGGTGTTTCCGAACGGCGCGTTTGGCGCAGGGCGTTCGGCAATGAATGGCGGGATATTCGGGTGCAACGCACGATCCGGACAAGGCAGCGCTTTTCGACAGGTCGGCGACGTAAAGATTGCCGTCTTCACCGTCGTCAACGCTTTGGGTGCCGTTACCGACCGGGATGGCAATGTCGTCGCCTGCCATAAAGGGACAAACTGGCCCGAAACCCTGAAAGCTTCCGACCTCATGGGGGCCGCACCTGCCAGTCTGCAGCCGGACTGGAATGGCGATAAGGACACTCAGGAATTTGAGCGGAAGAACACGACGATCAGTGTCGTGGTCACCAATCGCACGATGTCCCCTGCAGAGCTTCAACGCCTCGCTGTTCAAGTTCACACATCCATGGCGCGTGGCATTCAACCCTTTGCAAGTGAATTCGATGGCGATGTCCTGTACGCTGTTTCAACCAATGAAGTTGAAGCTGGGCCGGGCGTGAACCTGCCCAGCATGGAAATTGGTGTGGCCGCATCTGAACTTATGTGGGATGCCATTCTGGCTGCTGTTCCACCCCAACAGGTCACTCAGCCCAAGGCTGACCCCGACCTGGTCATTCCATCTTCGACACTCCGGGAATATGTCGGCACATACAAATTCAGCGATTTCGCATCGCTCACAGTACGTTTGGAAGACGGAAACCTGGTGGCGGAGGCTAGCGGAGCGCGCGACGTGTTTCAGATTACCAAAGCCGGACCACGAAGACTGCTAGCTGCAATGCAGGATGTTTTCACTGTAGACCGCGGCCGCTACCCATTCAGCGTCAAATTCACCGGCGACACCGTGATCGTGAACCCCGGGCGATGGCAACAGATCGGACACCGTGTCGGACACGAGTAGGCCCAACTTCATTCTATCTATCAGGAATTCAGATGACCAAGTATTCTGCCTTTGACTGGGCCGACGCCCTTTCGCTCGCCTCCGATCTGACCGAGGATGAACGCTCGGTGCAACGATCCGCGCACGACTTCGCTGAGAAGCGCCTCCTGCCGGGTATTGTCGAGGCCAATCGCAACGCACATTTCGATCGCGAAGTCCTGAGGGACATGGGGTCTCTGGGCCTGCTCGGTCCGACATTGCCTGAAGAGTATGGTGGAGCCGGAGTAAGTCACGTCGCCTACGGATTGGTTTCTCACGAAGTAGAGGCCGTAGACTCCGGCTATCGGTCCGCTCTCAGCGTACAGTCGTCTTTGGTGATACATCCCATTCACGCTTATGGGACCGAAGAACAACGCCAGCGCTGGTTGCCGGGGCTTGTGTCGGGCGAATTGGTCGGGTGTTTTGGGCTCACAGAACCCGACCACGGTTCCGACCCTGGCAATATGTCATGTCGCGCCGTTGCTGTAGAGGGTGGGTATCGCCTGAACGGTGCGAAGATGTGGATCACGAACAGCCCTATTGCTGACGTGCTCGTCGTATGGGCGAAGCTGGATGGCACGATTCGCGGTTTTGTGCTCGAGCGTGGTATGGAGGGCCTTTCCACTCCGGAGATCCAGGGAAAGCTCGCCCTGCGCGCATCAATTACGGGCGAAATCGTCATGGACGACGTGTTCGTGCCGCATGACCATTTGCTCCCGAATGCACAAGGTTTGTCTGGTCCATTCGGATGTCTCAACAAGGCCCGGTTTGGAATTGCTTGGGGAGCACTTGGCGCCGCGCGTAGCTGCTGGATGTCTTCGCGCTTATACACAATGGATCGGAACCAGTTCGGGCAACCACTTGCGGCGAACCAACTCATTCAAAAGAAACTGGCCGATATGCAAACGGAAATCTCGATAGGACTCCAAGCATGCCTAAAGGTCGGGCGACTGTTCGAAACCAACTCTGCCAAGCCCGAAATGATTTCCTTGATCAAACGAAACAGTACCGGAAAAGCCCTTGATATCGCGCGGGCAGCACGCGACATGCATGGTGGCAACGGTGTATCGGACGAATTCCATGTGATGCGCCACATGTGCAACCTCGAAGCGGTCAACACGTACGAGGGCACCCACGACGTTCATGCATTGATCCTTGGCCGGGCACAAACCGGAATTGCGGCGTTCAATTGATATGGCGAACGCACTTGACGGTTTGCGAGTTCTGGACCTGAGCAGAGTTCTTGCCGGGCCATGGGCGACCCAGCTCCTGGGAGACCTGGGAGCTGAAATCATCAAGATCGAGCATCCAGTCCGTGGGGATGACACACGAAGCTGGGGGCCGCCTTTTCAATTCGGTGAGGATGGCGATACCCGTGAAGCCTCATACTTTTTAAGTGCCAATCGCAACAAGAAATCGGTCTGTGTCGACATTTCGACGGAGGCCGGCCAGAGTGTAATTCGTGAGCTGTCGGCTTCAAGCGACGTCCTCGTCGAAAACTTCAAGACGGGTACGTTGGAAAAGTACGGATTGGATGCCGCCTCTCTCAGACTTATCAACCCCCGTCTTATCTATTGTTCCATAACAGGCTTTGGCCAGACGGGCCCCTATGCCGACCAGCCAGGATACGACCTGTTGATTCAGGCAATGGGCGGTCTGATGAGCGTCACGGGCGTTCCAGATGATGAGCCGGGAGGCGGACCGCTGAAGGTCGGTGTCGCATTGGTCGATATCGTGACTGGTCTTTATGCAGCCAATGCCATTCAGGCGGCACTTCTGCATCGGGAGCGGACGGGCCAAGGGCAGATTATCGATATCTCGCTGCTTGATTGCCTCGTCGCCGCAATGGCCAATCAGTCACAGGGGTTTCTCTCAACAGGAGAAAATCCGGAACGGATGGGTAATGCTCATCCAAGTATTGTACCCTATGACGTGTTCAGTACCCTCGACGGACACATTGTCCTGGCGGTCGGAAACGATCTTCAGTTTATCGACCTTTGCGAACGAATTGGATGTGCCGAATTGCTCCGCGACCATCGATTCGCAACCAATGGTGCACGCGTGGCCAACCGGATATCCCTGACCTCCCTATTGACTGAAAAGTTGCGAACGCGGTCAACCGAACACTGGATGAACCTGCTACAGAACAGCAAAGTTCCAGCAGGACCTGTCAACAGGATGTCTGATGTGTTTGAAAACGCTCAAGTTCGGGCGCGGGGCTCACGCATCACCTTGCCACACCCTACCCTCGGAACCGTGCCCGGAATCGCTTGCCCAATCCGGCTCAGCCACACACCCGTAACATATAGATCTGCTGCACCGACCCTTGGACAAGACACGCTCAACGTGTTGACCACTGTGCTTGGTTATTCTCCGGATACAGTTGAACGACTGCGTTCGGAAGGCCAAGTCGGTGCTCGAACGGCGGTTGTCACACCCCGCTGACAGGCGAAGCAATACTCGTTTGAGGCGATCTCAGTTTTGCAACGCTTCAGAGCATTCAAAACTGGTCTCTGTCCCAGCCAAGCCACCAGAGGTGCGTATTCCGCACCATGCAATTCACTTTTAGCATCTGCACAAATTTTTGTTTGTCCGTCTTACTCGAAGGCAATGTAGCAAAAGCGAGCGGGAGAACACATGAAACGTAAATATCTTTGGACATCGGGGAGCGCTATTATTGCGCTGATGCATGCGGCGAGCGCGCATGCTCAAACAGCTGACGCTCCGGCCGATGATGCAGAACTGGTGCAGTCTGCCATTATGGTAACAGCCCAGAAACGGGAACAACGTCTGATCGACGTTCCAATGGCCATCGAGTCCATCTCTGGGGATGAACTGGCAAAATTGGGCGTAGCAAGCGTGCAGGACTTGTCCTTTAGCGTACCTGGATTGACCATGCGGGAAGATGGTCCGGGCAGCTACACAATATTCATCCGTGGACTGGCGAACCAGTCAGGATCTGGCGCCCTCGTCGGCATGTACATGGACGAGGCACCTCTTTCACTCAGCGGCTATGACCAACTCAGCCCTGTGGCCCTCGATCTTGAACGTGTGGAAGTCCTCAAGGGGCCTCAAGGCACACTCTACGGCCAAGGGGCCGCTGGGGGTGTCATTCGCTACATCACGGCCGATCCTGTGCTCGATCAGGTCGAAGGCAAGGTCAAAGGTGAACTCTACACCGTCTCTGAAGGTGAGATCGGCCAAAAGGGCGAATTCATCTTCAACACACCGATCATCGAAGACAAACTCGCTGTCCGTCTGGCAGTAGGGGTCGAAAATGGCGGTGGCTGGATCGACCAACCAGAGGCAGGCATTGAGGATGGCAATGGCACCGAACTCCTGAACGCTCGCGGTAAAATCCTCTGGGTGCCTACGGAAAACTTTTCGGCCAAGGCGATGGTCCAGATCCAGCGCGCAGAAACTGAACTCGGCATGGGGTATGAAGAAGCTGATCGTACGGTCGATGTGGGCCCTGACCGCAGCAAGGTGATGATTCCGAAGAAATTCGACTTCAACATTTACAATCTGGAACTGTCCTATGATTTCGGCTTTGCGGAACTGACCTCCTCAACTACGCAGATCGACCATGACCACCAGTACCCGTTCTCGTATATCGCGCGCGAAGGAAATTACTCGTACGGATTTGTTGAAGGGAATGATGATCGCTTTGTAGAAGCTGAACAGTTTTCTCAGGAAGTTCGGCTTTCGGATGCATCAGACCACTACGCCTGGACGGTCGGCGCATACTATAGCGACGGCGAACGCTCCCTGACAGCGGACTATGAATACGCATACGCACCTGGCGGCGACCTGTATCAAGGTGGCGGCGTTCTGTATGACGATCTGTTCTACTATTCCGCTTCGTCGTCCGAAGCATACTCTCTGTTTGCGGACGGCTCATTCGATGTAACGGAAAAGCTGACCCTCGGCGCCGGCATGCGCTATTTCCACGATGAGCAGACCAGCCTGATTGAATATGCACCCGGCACGGGCACGGAACTGGCAGATACATTCCAGTCGTTGGACCCACGTGCCTACATGACCTACCAGTATGATGAAGACGCGACGATCTATGCGAGTGCAGGATCGGGATTCAGAAGCGGCGGCTTCAACTCCGCGCCATTCGATCCGTATGAGCCAGAAAACATTCTTACATATGAAATCGGCACGAAAGGAAATACTCGCAACTTCCAGTATGATGTTGCGGCCTTCTTCACCGAGTACAAGGATATGGTTCGCCGTCGATTGACCGAGGTGAATGGAGCGTTCCTCGGAGAATCCAGCAATATCGGCAAGGTGGAAGTGAAAGGCATCGAGGCCGGCCTTGCATATCAACCCATGTCCGGTCTCACCCTTTCGGCCAACGCCTCATATCTCGACAGCGAGATCGTGGAAACAGCGGATACCGACCAGGTGAACCAGGTTGGTGATCCAACCGACTACACTCCGGAATTGAGCTATACACTGGGCGTCAATTATGACTTCGACCTGACGCCTGACAATCCGGCATTCGTCAGGGTCGATTTCAACCATAGGGACAAAGTCACCTATATCGACCGGTCAAGCTTCGTGGCCTCCGCGCTTCCGCAAAGTTCAGACGCCCTGAACCTGCTAAACGCGCGCGCAGGTGTCGTCGTCGGCAACTTCGATCTCGAGATTTTCGCCACAAATCTCACCGACGAAAACAAATCCATTGACCCCTACCAGGGCTGGGCCAACGCAAACCGCACGCGTCCCCGTGTTGTCGGCGTCAGCGCTGCTTATAATTTCTAGAGGCAATGGAAATGAGATGATCTGGAAACTCTGGTAGACTCCCGATCATCTCACCTCCACCCCGTAACTGGCCCGATCTCCTATGGAGGTCGGGCCTTTTTGATTGCGCATGAAGGAATGCGACCAAGTTACAAAAAAATGTGTGCCGACGGATTGCCGGCACACAATTCTGGCGAATAGGGGTGTAGAGGAGTCTTTCGCAGGCCTCAGCCCGGCAAACACATATCAACCTCATTGCGATATACGCGACCCGCGTCTTCTTCTCCGTAATCTTCAGCATTGCCGGACACTTCGCCGCCACAGATCAGGATAACGCTTTCGCCAGATGCACGGGCACCAAAGGGTGAATTGTCCTGCAAGGTGGTCTCGCGGCTTATGATCCTGGCCGTGTCCTCAGTGTAGAGGCCATCATCCTGATTACCCTTGATCAAGCTGTTTTCTACTCTTGCAGACGACGCGCCATAAGCAGCAACCGCTGCAGATTCGCTGGCGATAATTTCACTGTCTATCAGGTCTATCGCTGCAGTCTCCTCAAGCCAGACGCCGAGATGGGACTTGTTGATAGTCAAATTGCGCGCAACAATCCGACCTGCTTCGCGACCCGTCAGCGCCATCTTGGCAACGCCTTCGATTACAACCCCGTCCAAGCTCACATCACTGTTGATGGTGAAAATACCATGCCCATCATATATATCATCTTCAGCGACTGCATAGTGGAATCCAGAAATGGTCAGGCCTGAGATCTGAACAGTTGAGTCCTCAATTACGATCGCGCTCAAGGGAAAACCTGCGCTGCCAACGAGCCTTGCCCCGTGCTCCGCCTCAATGCTCAGCTTTCGATCCCGAACGACCACCGCTCCGCGTACATGGAGATCCTGAAACGGAACATCCCGGTAGGATGTCGGCGTGTATGTCCCGGTCTTAATCAGAATTCGACGATCTGAGGTGGATTGATCAATGGCCTCCTGCAGCCCAACCAATCCGAAATAATCGCAACTATCGACAGGACCCCTCTGTGAACAGACTTGTACCGCAGTGGTTTCGTCATCCTTGAACTGGCCAGTCGTCGCGCAGGCGATCACCGCAAGCACAGCCGGAAACGAAACAGTCTTAAGAAGTCGAGCGAGCATTAGAGTGCCTCCTGCTGGAAAGGCGCCTTGGGACTGGCGGACAAATCCCTGTCAAGACGCATCAATCGACTGAGGACGGGTCTCAACACAACCAGGAATACTGCCGCCGACCCTACGATCGCGGCATGCATCAGCCAAAATTCGGAGGCCGACATCACTTCATAAAAGCGGGCGAGCCAACCGCTGAACAGTCCACCGACAAATATGGCCAGATAGTAGGATCCCACCATCATGGAGTTCACCGAATCCGGAGCAGCGCGAGACGTCAGCGCCAGCGCAATTGGTCCAACATACAAAAACCCGACGGCGCAGACAAAATGGAAGATAATGGGCCAGATCAAAGCGACGGAACCCCCGGCAGATAACACGCCTCCCAACCCGAGCAGTGCAAACGCAATTGCGAACACAGCGCAGCCAAGGGCAAGCTTGATCAGATCTCCTGGCTCTGCATTCCGACGAGACTGGTGGCGCCAATACCACAGCACCAGAGGCGCAAGCAGGAGAACCGCCAACGAGTCGAGAGACTGGAACCATGTCACCGGAACCTCCATTCCGAAGACGGTACGATCCACATCTGATCTCAACCATAATGGATAGGCATTCCAAACTTGCGATTGCGCCGTCCAATACAAGGAAGTGAGGCCCAGCATCACAAGGATTGCCAGAATAACAACGCCGTCGCCCTTTTCCAGCTTCGGACGATCCTTACTCTCCACAACCGTATCCAACGGCAGATAGTTTCGGCCGGACAGGTAAACAGCGAGGCCAATCAACATGCCTATTCCGGCGGCGCCGAAACCATAATGCCATCCATACACCTCGCCCAGCGTGCCGCATATCAAGGGTGCGATAAAGGCACCGACATTTATGCTGAAAACATAGATGGAATAGCCGGAATCCCTTCTCTGGTCAGACTTCTTGTAGAGACCGCCAACCTGAGCCGCGAGATTTCCCTTCAGGAGCCCCGATCCGAGTATCAGGGCGGCCAATGCCAAGAGAAAACTTGCCTCAAACGCCATGAGGAAATGGCCAACCGCCATGAACAAGGCCCCGGCAAGAACGGCCTTTGTCCGGCCCAGAAGCCGGTCTCCAATCAGCCCGCCAAGAACAGGTGCAAAATAGACGAGGCCCACATAAGCCCCAAATACCTGGGATGCCAATGCTTGTATGCTCAGTGGCCCGAAGACCGCCTCAAACAAGCTCCGAAAGGGCTCGAATGCCGCAACATTCCCAGAATTCTCCGGCAGGAAAAGGTATGTCGCCATATACAGGATCAACAATGCCTGCATGCCATAGAAGGAAAACCGCTCCCACGCCTCAGTGAACACGATATAGGCCAGCCCCCTGGGGTGACCGAAGAACACCGCATCGTCTGCGCCTTTGGCATTCACGTCCGCCACATCCGAAGCTCCGGAGGTTTTTGGTAGATCACTCATCAAAATGGTCTTTCATTGGATAACTGTGACAAAGCGCTCAGTGCTCGCCCCAGGCGGGCTTCCAGTTGATATGTTTGGGCACATCATTGACTTCCCAGTAGAACGGTCGCCGTGGACGATCATGATTTCCAATTTCGTTCATGGTCACAGAATCATAGAGACGACCATTCACCATTGTTCGCGAGACCGTTTCGGTATTCCGGATATCCGTCAGCGGATTTTCATCAAGAACGATAATGTCGGCGAGCTTTCCGGCCTTGATTGAACCGATTTGCTCCTCAAGTCCCAACGTCGTGGCGCCGTTGATCGTAGCAGCCTTGAGAACATCAAGATTGCTCATCCCGCCCTCTGAAAGCAATTGAAGTTCCCAATGCATGGCGAGCCCGTAGACTTGGCCATGCGATCCGGCATTCACCCGGCCACCGGCATCGTTCAACGCCTTCATGGAACGCGCAGCCGCGCGGAACCCCAAGTCCCAAATTTCGTCCGCTGCCTGTATGTTTGTCATGCCGCGCACATAAGGTGGCGCCCCGACCGGGACTGCCAATGGGCTGTAAGAACTCGTCGTCGTCTGAACATAGGCATCCACCCGCGGGTCTTCCCAAAGCCGAGACGAATTGTAGAGATAGTTTTCCCCCATCAACTCCCCGAAGAGCACGATCAGAGTGGGTGTGTGCGCCACATCAGATTTCGCCATCAACTGGATAAAATCATCATAGAGCGTCTCAACTGGTACGTTGTGTTGAAGGTTCAGATTGCCGTCCAGAATGGCCGTAATGCCATTGAAAAAGTGGCTCTCTCCCTCAACGTCCACCATGATGCCTTTTTCGCGTCCTGCCTTTACCAGCATTTGTCGTTGCTTGCGCTGGATCTGTCGGTAGCTTTTGATTATTGTCCCCCCCAATGCGTTCTTACGGTCCATCACCGCTACGGCATCTGCATAGGTCTCGATCGGAACATAGACCGGGTCATATTTACGCTTGCGGCCGAAAATAACACTCCCGACCGCAATGGTGCGGGGGCCCACCATCGCACCAGTCTGGGTCATCTCGGTAACTCCGTAGGTCGGAAGCTCCGATGTATAGGGATCGTAGTTCGTGGTAATTCCGAAAGAGAGTGCTGCGTAGCGAGATGCTTGCTGCTGCGGCAACAGCCCTGCCGACGCATAGTAACATCCATCCAGATGTCCATGCATGTCCACCAGGCCCGGCATCAAGGTTTTTCCGGTCGCATCAATCACATGTGCATCGTTGGGAACGCCGACGTCGGCGGTAGGTCCGACCGCAACGATCCGGTTTCCGTCCACAACAAGTGTGCCGTGTTCGATGATACCGCCCTGATCCAGGGTAATAATCCGGCCACCTACGAAAGCGGTCTTGCCGATGGGGCGGTCCACAGGAACGCGCAAATCCAACCTCGCAAACAGAGTGGGATCGGCGCCATCCGCGTACACCGAGGCTCGGTACACATCAGGACCAAACGCCCAAAATACGCTTTCTGAGTCCCGAGCCCAGATCAGTTCATACCCTCCCGCATCTGTCAGTCGCGTGCCGCTATCAGCATCGAACACACCGCCCTCTACGGCGGGGTCAAAGGATGCCACGTAATACGTTTGATAGTGACGATAAGCGATCCAGTTCAGATCCGGGCTAAGCTTCAACTCACTCGTGTCTGAATCCTTTGTTCGCACGTGCACTTCATGGTCATCCCCATTGATCGACACGCTTTCGAGTGTCGTAACGAGCGTCTCGTCGATATAAGCCTCTGTCGTGAAGTACACACGCTCTCCATCGGGAGAGAATCTCGGATTGCCACCGACGACGCCCAATGGGGTTGCTTCGCCTCCCTCGGCAGGAATCCAGTAAATCCCAGGGTCCGCCAAGTGACCGCCGAGACAATCGTCGCCCGATGCAATCTGGAACATGATCACCGATCCGTCCGGCGAAAATGAAGGTTCACGCACAATGCCGGTAGACTTGAACAGTGTGGACACTTTTCCAGTGTCGGATTTCACCTTCAGGGTCCCGCCCAATACGTCATCCCACTCGATGAACGCGATGGTTCGACCATCGGGTGAAAAGGCTGGCTCCGATTGCGAAGCTTCCGTCGTCGATAAGTGTTCCGGCGTGTTGTTGGAAGTATCCTGTCGCCATATGCGTCCGAGCGCGCTGAACGCAAGCATCTGCTCGTCCGGCGAAAGGGCCAGTCGCGAAATCGCCTTTACACGTAACGTATCCGGATCGAGGTCTTGTGTGAATCGCGCCGGCTCGATCAAACGATGCCTAGCCGTCAGGGAGAATGGAATCTCATTCGGGCGCCCACTGTCGATATCGACGCGCATGATTTTTCCGCCTGCCCATATCGCGATTGCCTTGCCGTCGGGAAACCAGGAAAATCGGGGGTAATATGTGCCCTGCCCCAGAAAATCAGCCTGCCCATCCCGGTCCAATCCATCAAACACCGGTATCTGGGCGCGTGTCGCAAAATCGTACGTGAACAGCATTGTTTGATCTTTGACCCGGCGGACAAAGGCCATTTTACTGCCGTCAGGCGACATGGACGGAGTCATGGCGCCACCAAAACCGCCCACCACGGTTTTGATCTCGCCGGTTTCAAGACTTTTCCGACGAATGGCAAAATTCTTGTGGTTGGCATCCACATATACAGTGGACGCATGCGGCGGGGTCATTTTCTCGACGAAGTACAGGAACTGACCATCAGGTGAATAGACGGCATCATGCACGTTTTCGCCATTCTCTGGCATCGGGACGATCTGTTCTGCCTCACCCCCACTAGCAGGATAGGTTACCAATTCAGAGGAATGGAGCCGGTTCGCCGTATCGAACATGCGGGCCGCAACAATGGTTCGGCCATCCGCACTCCAGGATGGATCGACCAATGCAAGCGTGCTCTCGGACGAGACCTGAACGGGGTTGCTGCCGTCTGGGTCCGACGTCCAGATATTATCGGACCCGTCGACATCACTGATGTACGCAATGCGTGCACCATCCGGACTGAATACCGGCGAATGCTGAATGGCAGGCCCGCCATGCACCAATTCAGCGGCACCGCCCGCTGCTGGCATTGAGTAAATGTCTCCCAACACGTCGAACACGATCGTGTCGCCAACCGGACTGACAGCAACACTTATCCAGGTTCCTTCTGTCAGGGAGAGTTCGACCTCCTGATAAGGCTGCCCAGTTTGGGTAATATCCCATTCCTGCGCGTTGGATGTACATCCAGTTGACAAAGCCAGGCCCAACAGTCCGGCAGCTATAGTCGTCACTCTCATGAATGCCTTCTCCCCTCTGTGTTGCAGCGCTCAAGCCAGTAGAATGCGCGTTCGCCGGTCCGGCGGGTAGGCTTTCCTGCAGCTTCGACTTGACCATGTCGAGACCGCATCGGCGAAGGGGCCTACGACGCATGAAGAGGTGCGCCAAGCGCACCACTGGTCGCGCACTTCGCATCTGTCACGCGCTCCGAATTCTTTGCGATACATGAGACTGGCAATTTTTCGCTCTTTGGTACTGGAGGTTTCATGCGTTTTCCGAGAGTCCGGTCCATCCACAAATATGTCAGCCTCAGCTTCCTCGCTTTGTGGGCACTCCAGGCCGCATCCGGCCTTGCGATTAGCTTTCGAGCCGATATCGATGATTTCTTCCTCGGGCAGAAGAGCGTTCAAACCGAAACTGCCGCCCTGGCCAAAACGATCGAGACGCTTCAATCGGAAGGCGACGAAATCTCGTCAATCTGGATATCCGGTGGTCGGGACGGTCAATATGATGTCTATTTGGACCGCGATGGTGAAAGCCGCACAGTGCGAATTGACGGTAGCGGCGCACGCATCCGTGATCGGTCCGACGCCAATCGGTTTTCAGACGGCGCTATCTTCGAAACCCTGACGCAATTTCACAAATCGCTGATGTTGGGCTCAACGGGATACCTCTTCCTCACGATCTCCGGTCTCCTTCTGATATCAAATATCAGCCTTGGGCTGGTGGCTGGATGGTCTCAACGCAAACGCCTTAGAGCGTTTACAAAAGCCTCCTCCGTCCCGGCAGCTGCGGCATTGTCAGGCTGGCATTGGCGCGTGGGATTTTGGGGGGCAATTCCAGCGCTCTGCGTCATATTGGCGGGCACTGCCCTCACCCAGTCTGATCTGCTGGCAAATGGGCTGAGCGTGGAACAGAAAACCCCTGAAAGTCAGAAGCCCGCTCCAACGCACATCGTGGACTTAGGCACCGCGATGGATGTTGCACTCGGCGAGTATCCCGGATCTTCTCTCGTCGCGATCAATTTGCCCTCCGAAAACCGGCAATGGTACAAGTTTCGCCTGAAGGCACCCGGAGAAATGCCGAGCCTCTATGGTGCAACCCGCGTATTCGTCGGATTGGACGGCACGGTTCTGCTGGACCATGATGCTGCCAACAGCGCTCCGGAAGAGCGTGTAATTGAATCTCTTTACCCACTCCACACCGGACAGATAGGTGGACTGTTCGGGCGACTCATAAATGCCGCCGCCGGCATCTGGTTGTTGTTCATGATCGCTTTGGGCGTACAACTTTGGTTAGCCCGTCGTCGCGGGCAAGGCGCAATGAAATCGCCACCCGGTGGTGAATAAGTGACACGCCAAGAAATCAGGCGCGACAAACACATGGTCCCACTGGAATCAGCGCAAAGCTTGACTTACGAACCCGCCGGAAGGTCAATCCCGCGACAAACACACCATGATAGGGAAACCAGAATGGCCGACCGTAAGGACGACCTGATCAAGACCGGGCAACAGCCCCCACTCAGAAAAGCGCTTCCACCATTTGAAGGATTGCGGGCGTTCGACGCCATCGCCCGGCTCGGCGGCGTTCGAAAAGCGGCAAAATGGCTGGACCGGGACCATGCAGTTCTGAGCCGACATTTGCGGGCTCTTGAGGAATGGGTCGGAATAACCCTCGTGGAACGCGTTCCGACGGGCCTGATCCTGACCGAAGCTGGCAAGGACTATCATCGCTCAATTGCTCAAGCCCTTGATATGGTGGCGCACGCCACACTGGACCTGCTCAATCAGGGCATCCATCACCAGCTTCTGATATGGAGTACGCCCGGATTTGCACAGCAATGGCTGTCGCGCCGTTTGGCATCGCTTGAGCGCGCAAACCAAGGTGTGGAAATCGAGCTCAAGCCGTCCGTCAGTGCTCCGGACTTTCTCTCCCATGAGGCCACTGCTGATATTCGCTACTGGGCATCCTACGAAGATCTTGATGAGCTTCCGTCCCACCTGAGAAGCCAGGTGATCGCACAATCTCCTATCATTCCCGTAGCAAGCCCGGACTACCTTGAGAGCGCCCCTGAAATCCACAAACCTGAAGACTTGCTCAATCATCAGTTGCTTCATGAGAATACAACCGAAACTTGGGAAATCTGGCTGAACTCTCTTGGCGTCGATTGTGCCGATGGGCTCAAAGGTCCTCGCCTGTGGCAGGGCAACTTGACGAGCGATGCGTCCCGCCACGGACGGGGCATTGCCCTGACCAACCCCTTGCTCGCCGAAAAGCACCTTACAAGAGGCGACCTGGTCTGGATCGGCAAGGATAATCCGACTTTTCCAGCAAGGCGGGGCGACTATGTTTTGATCGCCCGTCACGATCGTTGGAACGAACCAAGCTTGCGAAAATTCCGTCAATGGCTGACCAACACGATCGCCAAGGACACGCCTCAGTTCAAGCCAGGCAGCTAGCTCAGCGCGTCCACAGCGGCATTGAAGAAATCATTATCCAGGATCGCTTCCGAGAATTTTGGCTTCGACCGGCAACTTAGAACGGTCAGCACAATTCCACGACTGGGATTGACGTAGATATATTGCCCGAAGATTCCCCGTGCGCTGAATGCGCCTTCCTTAAAATCACCGTCGCGGTCAGGCACGGGCCACCACATATACCCGTAGTTCAATGGGTCGGATCCCGCCATACGTGGCTCAGTAGCTTCCTTGAACCAACCTTTCGGTACGACCGATTCCCCGTCGATCACCCCGCCATTCAGCGCGAAGAGTCCTAACCGGGCATAGTCATGCAAGTTCGCGCAGATACCACTGCCGGCAACCTCAAGCCCGTCCGGTGACTCCAGCCACCATGCGGCGTCTGCCTGCATGCCAAGACGCGACCACATGGTTTCGGAACAATAGTCAGACAGCCACTTCCCGGTTGCCGCTTTGACCAGTGCACCCACAACATGGGTCTCGCCCGTGCTATAGTTCCAGACCGTTCCCGGCTCGGCAATGCGGGGCAAAGAGGCCATGAATTTCATGATTTCACCCGGTTTTTGCCCAACCTGGATATCCAGCATGGTGCGGCGTTCAGACTCCGCCACCGTGTGAGTATCGTCCCACTTCACACCTGACGTCATCTGCAGCAAATGCTTGATGGAGACCCCATCGTAGCCACTACCGGACAGTTCAGGCAGGTACTTCACGAGTTGGTCATCAACGCTGTCGATGAAGCCATCCTTGATCGCCGTACCAACCAGCGTTGTCGATACTGACTTGGCCATGGACATCGACATCCATCGCGTATCCGGCCCGATGCCCTGATCATAGTATTCGTGAACGATATGCCCATCCTTGATCGCCAACAGTCCGACGAGGCGGTTCTGAGATACGTAGTCGAACAGATCGTAGGATTTACCATTCGCCTGAATAGACATATCGCTCAGCGGCGTCGCCGCATATGGCAAGGCAGACACCGTGTCACCAGCCTTGATGGTGCGAGTGGGGAAAATCTCGTGTGTATGGCTGAACGTATGCATCTGAACATCTGGCATCAATTTGCCAGCATAAGCCGTCACGATGTCACCGAACTGCGGTTCGCGCTGAGAGAATGCTGTCACGAATAGTCTCCTAGGTTAGCGCAGCGACAATCAGGAGGTGGCGCGCGCTTTGTGGTGACAATACATTTCGATACCGGCAGACTCAGGTGCCAAGCAAAGGTATTCTGGTGCCCCCGCCGCACCAGCTGTTATACATTTCGCGCCTCACATTTCCGTCTGTCGACGCGAAGACTGACCCCAGAAAATACAAGGGATATAGTATGACCGATGCAAATGAGACTTGGCACATGTATGTGCCGAAACCTTATCGGGCGTCTGACCCGCTCTCGATCATAGCCGCCTACCCCTTTGGCCAGATAATCACCAGCTGCGGCGACCTGCCCTATGCGACCTCGGTCCCCATGTACGTGGTGACAACATCGACTGGTCACACTGAGCTGGTGGGGCACATGGCGCGGAACAATCCACACGCCACCACCCTGGCCGCCGGCCAAAACGCGCTTGCGACCTTTCATGGCCCGAACGCATATATCTCGGCAAGCTGGTACAAGGACCAGCCAACCGTTCCGACCTGGAACTACATTGCTGCGCAAGTACGAGGGACGCTTCATCCGATTGATGATGCCGAGGCTCAACTGGAGATCATGCGGATCACGATTGCCCAAAGCGAAGCGGCGTCCCAATCCGCGTGGCGTATGGAGCACGCACCCGATGGCAAAGTCGACAGCCTGATTCCCCGTATCCGCTCCTTCAGGATCACCATCTCAAATATCGATGCGGTGACAAAGTTGAGTCAGACCCATCCGCTTGCGGATCAGAAGCGGGTTGTCGACGCCCTCGAAACTCACAGCAACGTTCAGGATCAGGAAATCGCGCGGCACATGCGCAGTCTTTGGCAAAAATAGTCACATCGCATTGGTCATGCACCATCGGTGCTGAAACCGCACCACTCCAATCGGTTTAGTCATCTTTTCCCTTCCGCCGCCTGAGCCCAACATGGGTTCAAACAATTGAAAGGGACGCACAATGGCGATCGCGCATCGGAATACAGCCCAGTGGCAGGCCATGGACGCCTCTCACCACATACACCCGTTCTGCGATCCAAAAACACTCGCAGAACGTGGCGTGCGCGTCATAACGAGCGCAGACGGCTGTTATGTTTATGACAGCGACAACAACAAGATCCTAGATGGGATGGCTGGCCTTTGGTGTGTGAATGTCGGGTATGGTCGCCAGGAACTGGTTGATGTTGCGACCGCGCAGATGGAGCAATTGCCATTCTACAATTCGTTCTTTCAAAGCTCGACGCCTAGCCAGATCGAACTTGCGCAAAAACTGTCAGAGATCGCACCGGGGAACCTCAACCATTTCTTTTTCGCCAATTCCGGATCCGAGGCGAATGACACCGTAATCCGCATGGCGCGCCACTATTGGCACGTCCGCGGCAAGCCAAAGAAACACAAGTTCATTGGCCGTCATCTCGGATATCATGGCAGCACGCTTGCCGCGACCAGCCTCGGCGGCATGAAGCACATGCATGATATGGGATCATCCATGCTTCCTGGCTTCGAGCACATCATGGAACCCCACTGGTACGCTCACGGAGGGAATATGAGCCCCGAGGAGTTTGGTCTCCGGGCAGCGCATGCATTGGAAGAAAAAATTCTCGAAGTTGGAGCAGACAATATCGCCGCATTCATCGGCGAACCAATTCAGGGCGCTGGTGGCGTCATCGACCCACCTCCCAATTACTGGCCCGAGATTCAGAAGATCTGCCGCAAGCATGATATCCTTCTGGTATCAGACGAGGTCATCTGTGGTTTTGGACGTCTGGGGGAATGGTTTGGATGCCAGCACTATGGTGTCCAGCCTGACATCATGCCGATGGCCAAAGGCATGTCATCCGGCTATCTGCCGATTTCTGCGGTGGCTTTCAGCGATGAGATATTTGAGACCATCAATGAAGGTGGTCCCATCTCTCATGGCTACACCTATTCCGGGCACCCCGTCGCTTGCGCGGTTGCGAATGCCAATATCAACATTATCGAACGCGAAGGCTTGGTGGATCGCGTAAAGAATGATGTCGGCCCCTATCTGCACGCACGGCTCCAGCAGCTATTTAATGAACATGCAATCATTGGTGAAGTACGCGGAGCTGGCCTGATTGCCGGTCTTCAGCTCATCAAGTCACGGGAAGCATGCGAACACTTCACGGCTGAAGACAATGCGGCGAATATCTGTCGTGACATATGCCTCGATAAAGGCCTGATCATGCGTGCCGTCGGACAGGCAATGGTGATCTGCCCTCCGCTTACCATCACGCATGCTGAAATAGACGAACTGATCGACATCGCGTCTGCCGGCCTTTCGGAAACGGCTGCCTGCTTGGGAGTCGCATGACATGTCCGTCATGCAAGTCTCGACTGCGGACTCCGTAGCGACGTCGAATGCTCTGCTGCACCGGTTGAAGGAGCGCATAGCCGCATCGTCTGTGGAAAAATCATTTACCGTGACCAATCCCGCAGACGGATCCATTGTGGCAAAAGTGCCGGATCTTGGCGCGCCGGAAACGGAAAAAGCGATTGCGCTGGCAAATGATGCACAGGTTGCATGGGCCGGGCTGACGGCGGGAGAACGCGGAGCGATACTACGGCGGTGGCATGACCTTATTCTCGCATCAGAAAAAGAACTTGGCGAAATACTGACACTCGAACAGGGCAAGCCTTTGGCAGAAGCCCGCCGGGAAGTGACGTTTAATGCCAGCTATATTGAATGGTTCGCTGAAGAGGCCAAACGCGCTTACGGTGATGTGATACCGACCAGCGCGTCCTCCCGGCGACAGCTCGTCATCAAGCAGCCCGTGGGAATTGTCGGCGCCATTACGCCCTGGAACTTTCCGAGCGGCATGATAACCCGCAAGGCTGCGCCTGCACTGGCCGCCGGGTGCGTGATCATCCTGAAGCCATCCGATGAAACGCCCTTGTCAGCGCTGGCACTGGAATGCCTGGCAGAGGATGCCGGTTTCCCAGCAGGCGTTTTCCAGGTCATCACTTCGAAAGATCCAGCGCCCGTTGCCCAGACACTGACCAGCCATCCACTCGTTCGCAAGATCTCCTTCACCGGATCTACGCGCGTTGGAAAACTACTGATGCAGCAAAGCGCCGACAGCGTAAAACGCATGTCACTCGAACTGGGTGGGAACGCGCCCCTCATCGTGTTCGATGATGCAGACATCGATTCAGCCGTCGCAGGCGCGCTGGTCGCAAAGTTTCGCAATGCTGGACAAACATGCATCTGCGCCAATCGCATTTTACTACATACGTCCATCAAGGACGCATTTCTTGATAAATTCGTGGCAGCGGCAGAGGCCATGAATGTTGGGGACGGACTCGATCCATCTTCTGACATGGGGCCAATGATCAACACCGCCGCTAAGAACAAGGTTCAGTCTCTGATAGCAGACGCTGTCGAAAAGGGCGCGACAGTGTCCGCGTCTCGTCACTCCTCAGACGTCGGAAATTTCATGCCGCCGACCATCCTGTGCGATGTCACAACGGATATGGACATCGCACACACTGAGATTTTTGGCCCAGTTGCGCCGGTTCTCGTTTTCGAAAACGACGAAGACGCCATCGCATTGGCCAATGATACGCCTTATGGGCTCGCCGCATATTTCTGGACCCGAAAGCTTTCGCGCGCCTGGCGTGTCGCTGAGCAATTGGAAGTCGGCATGGTTGGATTGAACGATATTGCGATCTCAGGAGAGGCAACACCTTTCGGAGGCGTCAAGGAATCCGGCATCGGGCGCGAGGGGTCTCGCTACGGCCTCGATGACTATCTGAATGTGAAGTATATCGCGATGGGGGGAATCTGATGTTCTACCCGAATACGGTTTCGACAAAATTTCACCTCCTGAAAGCCAGCGCTATCATGGCTATCGCTTCTGCGACGGTGCCAATGGCCGCACTGGCCCAGGACGCCGCAACGGATAATCCAGCAGCTCTCATCGCCGAGCTGCAGGAAAAACTACGCTTACAGGACGAACGACTGGCGCGCCTTGAGCGGATGCTGAAAGACGCGACAAATGTGCCAGCCAAGCTTGCAACAAGCGACCGGGACACGTCCCCCGTTGACGTGGCAGAAGCCACGGTCGCAGATACGCGTCCTGCCGCCCCGACTGGGAATCTCAACATAAGTGGCGATATGCGCCTCAGATATGAGCATAACTCGTCTGATGGCGACGAACGCGATGATGCGCGCGGCGTCGTGCGTGGGCGTATCGCGGCCACATATGCCGCGTCACCTACTCTCGAACTTGGTGCCAGGCTCGTCACTGGAGATCCTGACGATCCAAATTCAGCCGACGTTTCGCTCTCCAACTTCAATGACGATCTTCAGGTAAGCCTGGACCAAGTTTACGGCATCAAGACGTTCGGCAAATTGTCCGTGCTGGGCGGAAAATTTGCGAACCCATTCCGGCGCACGGATCTCGTCTGGGATGGCGATGTGAACCCGCAAGGCTTGGCAGCCCGCTACGCGGCTCTCGACAATGGTTCGACTCGTATCGGGGGTAGCGCGCTGTTTTTCCCGATTGAGCGTTCGACCGCCGCCCAAGACAGCACAGCATCCGGATTTCAGCTCACCCTCGATCAAAAAGCCAGCGAAGCGTGGGAGTTCGGATTTGCTGCCGGATACTACGACTATGAAATCGAGGCGGTTGGCACAGCAGACTCCGGTGATACACGCACCAACTTGCTTGATGGTTCAGGCGCTTATCTGTCCGATTTTGATCTTCTCAATATCATGACGGAAGCGTCCTTTTCCGGCTTTGGAGATCGCTGGCCACTGGAAATCAAGGCTGAATATGTTCGAAATCTCGGTGCGGACGATTATGATACAGGCTATTCAGTCTCCGCATCGCTTGGACAGGCGAGCGCGCCAGGAACCTATAGTTTCGGATATGGCTATCATGTCGCAGAAGCCGACTCGGTATTCGCGGCCTTTGCGCAAGATAACATACCATATGCCAGCAACTATCTTCAGCACACATACTCGTTCTCCTACGCACTCAGCGAGCACCTCCAGATGAATACGAGCCTGTATGCGTATCGGCTCAAGGATGAAATCCTCATCCCGTTCGCCACCGACGACTGGCAACAGCGACTTCGCGTAAATCTGGTCGCGAACTTCTAGACCCTCCTTCATATATCGGACCCACATTTCAAAGGATTGTTGACTTGCGTATTGGCACCCCAAAAGAACTCAAGAACCGTGAATATCGCGTGGGCCTGACGCCACAAGGCGCCCAGGAACTCGTACGGTCGGGTCACTCTGTATTCGTCGAAACCGGCGCGGGCGAAATGGTTGGATTTTCTGACGAACTGTATGAATCGGCAGGCTGCACAATTTCCACGAACGCGGACGAATTGTTCGACTCTTCCGATATGATCATCAAGGTGAAAGAACCTCAGCCGGTTGAGATCGCGCGCCTGCAACCACGACACACGCTGTTCACCTATCTTCATCTGGCACCAGACCCTGAACAGACCCGCGGACTTTTGAAGTCGGGCGCTACCTGCATTGCCTATGAAACAGTAACCGACCGGTTTGGACGCTTGCCTTTGCTTACCCCAATGAGTGAAGTGGCCGGACGCTTGTCAGTTCAGGCTGGCGCCAAGTATCTTGAAATAGCTCAAGGTGGCTCGGGAACACTATTGGGTGGCGTTACCGGCGTCGCTCCAGGCAAGGTACTCGTCATCGGAGGTGGCGTCGCAGGACGGAATGCGGCGGAAATGGCCGTCGGGCTGGGAGCAAATGTCACCATCCTCGATCGCTCACTTGATCGTCTTCGGGAACTGGACGCATTCTTCGCGGGTCGCGCCCGCTGTCTTTACTCCACATCGGCTGCGATCGAAGCTTCACTTCTGACCGCTGATTTGGTGGTCGGGGCTGTCCTGCTTCCCGGGTCGGCTGCGCCAAAGGTCGTTTCAGCCGAACAAATCTCGATGATGAAGCCCGGATCAGTGGTTGTGGATATCGCCATTGATCAAGGCGGCTGTTTCGAAACCAGCCGTCCGACCACACATGACGAACCCGTCTACAATGTTGATGGTGTCTGCCACTATTGCGTTACCAATATGCCAGCAGCAGTTGCCCGAACATCCACAATCGCCCTGTCAAACGCCACCCTGCCCTATGCGATGGCGCTGGCCGATTTGGGCACCGAACAAGCCGTGAAGACCGATCCACATCTGCATGCCGGCATCAATGTAGCCCATGGTGACATTGTCCATCCCGAAATTGTCGCGGCGATGGCTGGCCTCATATGACGTCAAGCCGGATATCCTGAGATTTACGGCACTTATGGCGACCATCGTCGCGGAACTTGCCCCCCCATACGAACCCGGCCTGAACAAGGCCGGGTTTGGCAAATTTTAGAGCAAGACTTGAGCGCTGCGAAAGATGGCGCGAATGACATCCCATTCCGCTCTTCGCAACATTTGGTTAACCTTGATCTCCAAGATGCAAGGCAGCGGTATCGCTTCGGCTTACCACCTCTTTTTCTGGAACTGTCTTAATTACGAAGGCCCAAGTGTTCATGCCTGCAGTCAAGCTGTCTGAATCCGCCGCTTCCTTTTCCATCGCTCAAATAATTGCCCACGATCTCAGCGTTCGCGAAGCGCAGGTTGCGGCGACGATTGGGCTCATTGAAGAGGGCGCGACCATACCTTTCATCGCACGCTATCGGAAGGAACGTACGGGCGGCCTGGACGACACTCAATTGCGGCAATTGGCAGAGCGCTACACCTATCTGACAGAGCTACAAGCAAGGCGTGAAACAATCCTGTCGTCCATTGGTGAGCAGCAAAAACTCACGCGCCCGCTTGAGCGTGCGATCTGGAATGCTGAAACCAAGGTTGAGTTGGAAGACCTTTACCGACCGTATAAGCCGAGACGTCGAACGCGGGCGACAATTGCACGTGAACAGGGGCTCGAGCCTTTGGCCGAAACACTCCTGAAATGTGCAGGTGATCCTGAAAAACTGGCTGTTGCCTATGTTGATGGCACGAAGGATGTGGAAACGGTATCGGCAGCTCTCGAAGGTGCCCGAGACATTCTGATCGAACGAATGGTCGAAACTCCATCCATCGTCCGCCACGTCCGGGAAAAGGTCTGGGAGGCGGGTGAATTGAGTTCACGGCTGGTCAAAGGCAAACAGGCTGACAAATTTCGGGATTATGCGGACTTCGCTGAACCGCTCGAGAAAATGCCGTCCCACCGCGCTCTCGCAATGTTGCGCGGAGAGAAAGAAGGCGTACTGAAAGTCGGGGTCGGAATCCAGACACGCAAGGCTGATACGCCGCGTCAGGCAATCGCTCGAATCTGTCAGGAATTTGGCATTAACGCATCGGGTAGCATCGGTGATCGCTGGATGCGGGAAACCGCCGAAAAGGCTTGGTCGACCAAGCTTGCCAAATCCGGTGCCTCTGACTCGCTGGCCCGTTTGAAGGAGCGTGCCGAGGCAGAAGCGATCCAAGTATTCTCCAACAATCTCAAGGATTTGCTTCTCGCCGCGCCGGCCGGAAAGAAAACGGTCATGGGCATTGATCCCGGCATCCGAACCGGGTGCAAGATTGCCGTAGTCGATGCGACTGGCAAATTGCTCGATACCGCCACCATTTATCCTCATGCGCCGCGCAATGATCGCGCGGGCGCACTGACCATCATAACGCGACTTGCCGCCAAGCACGGCGTGGATCTTGTCGGCGTTGGCAATGGCACAGCCGGCCGGGAAACGGACGCTCTGGTTGCTGAGTTGGGTAAGGCAGCACCGGAGCTGAAACTGGCCAGCATCATGGTGTCGGAAGCTGGCGCCTCCGTCTATTCGGCCTCACAGCTAGCTGCTGACGAGTTTCCGAATCTGGATGTCAGCTTGCGTGGGGCAATTTCCATTGCACGGCGCCTTCAGGACCCGCTGGCCGAACTGGTCAAAATCGAACCGAAAGCGATTGGCGTCGGCCAGTACCAGCATGATGTCGATCAGGCTGCACTCGCCCGCTCGCTCGACGCGGTTGTGGAGGATTGCGTGAATGCGGTTGGCGTCGACGTCAACACAGCCTCCGCTCCCCTCCTCACGCATGTCTCCGGACTTAACACGACGCTGGCCAGCAACATCGTCGCTTTCCGCGACCAGAATGGACCGTTCTTGACACGCAAACAGTTGAAGAAAGTCCCGCGCATGGGCGCAAAGAGTTTCGAGCAATCGGCTGGATTCCTGCGCATCGTTGGAGGCAAGGACCCGCTGGATGGATCCGCCGTACACCCGGAGTCCTACCCAATTGTCGAACGCATCGCCAAGGCAACGAAACAATCAGTGAAGTCCCTGATCGGCAACAAGGCAGTCCTGTCACAACTCAACCCAGCTGACTTCGCTGATGCGACATTTGGTGTTCCTACAATCCGGGACATTATCGCCGAACTGGAAAAGCCAGGCCGCGATCCAAGACCTGACTTCCAGACCGCGAGCTTCCAGGAAGGCGTCAACGAAATCGTCGACCTCAATCCCGGCATGAATCTGGAAGGCGTGGTGACAAACGTCACCGCCTTTGGCGCCTTTGTAGATATTGGCGTTCATCAGGATGGCCTCGTTCACATATCTCAACTGGCAGACCGCTTCGTGGAGTCACCGCGCGACGTGGTCAAAGCTGGCGACATTGTGCGCGTTCGCGTGCTGGAAGTGGATATAGACCAGAAGCGGATCAGCCTGAGCATGAAGTCGTCCGCCGACTCGCAAGCGGGCACGCGTCCCAAACCGGCGCCCAAGGCGCAACCTCGAAAAGCGCTCGAGCCGACAGCTGAAGCACCCCCGAGCAGCCCATTCGACGTGCTGAAATCTCTCAAGCGCTAGCCCACTTGCATAACGGTATTCGAAAGTTAGCTCTCCACTCCAATTCGCAACATGTCAGCCCCAATCCCTCATTGACTGGCAGGGTTGCCGCCAGATGGCCGGCATATGAGTGAATATCTGCCTCCAGGCAGATAGGCCGACACCCCGAATTGGCAGATGATGATCTAAAAGACTCATTTTGCGAATAATTTTCATTTGCAAAACAGATTGCCACGCGCTATCCCGACCCCACATTGCGACTGAGTTGCATTAACGCATTATCTGGAGGGGTCCATGAACCACATCGTAAACCGTAAAACCGCCCTGTTCGGGGCCACAGCGATCGTATCGATCATTATGCTTCAGGCACCAGCCTCCGCGCAGGAAGACGCGAACACTGACAGTGAGGAGTTCCTCGGCACGCTGACGCTCGGCGAGAGTAAAAGGGAAGTCCAGACCGACACCGCCACACCAGTCACGGTCGTCGATCAGGAAGAAATAGAAGACCGCCAAGCTGGCACTGTTGCGGAATTGATTGACTCCGTTCCTGGCGTCTCCCTCGTAAACGGCTCCACCCCGATCGGATCCGGGATCAATATTCGTGGCTTTGGCGCCAACGGCACTTACGGAACTGACCAGAAAGTAGCAATTCAGGTCGATGGCGCGAGCGTGGGCTCGGAAGAACTCTATCGTATTGGCACCCAGCTTTATACCGATCCGTATCTCTACAAGAGCGTCGAAGTGATCCGCGGGACTGTCGGAAGCTTTGAGTACGGATCTGGTATTATCGGTGGGGTTGTGCGCCTTGAGACGATCGATGCGTCAGACCTCACGGGCGGCGAAACGGGGCTCGCCTTCCGTCAAACCCTCGGCGGCGCAACCAATATGGACGGATTCAACTCCTCCAGCACGCTCGCAGTCCAACCCACGGAAAACCTTGAGCTCCTTGCGAACTATTCCTGGCGCGAGCAACACAATCAGGAAGATGGTAATGACAATGTCATTGAGAACAGCGAATTTGAACTGCCCTCCTATCTGCTGAAGGCCCGCTATACGGTCGGGGACCACAGCATGCGCGCCAGCTATACCAATTCTGAGACAACCGAACGGGACAAACCATACGACTCCTTCGGTACGACCGGCGGCGCATTTGGAAATGTGGATCGTGACACCAAGTCCGAAACGATATCGCTTGCCTACAATTTCAATCCTATCACGAATGATTTGGTGAACCTTGATGCGGTGTATTCCTACGCCAATCAGGAAATTGATCAGGAATGTATTGTCGGCAGTGGCCCGTTCGGATGCTTCGCCACGGTCGATGCCGACCATCGCTACGAGACAACGAAGTTCACCGTGAAGAACACAGCCTATATTGAAACAGGCGCTCTGGTGCATGATTTGCGCACGGGCATCGAGTTCATCCAGAAAGAACGTCTTGATGCAAATTCGGCCCCAGGCGGTGAAGACAATCGCATCGCCCTGTTCGTAGTCGACCAGATCGACTTTCTGGATGGATGGACATTCGCACCAGCCCTTCGGTTTGAAAGCTCAGAAGTCGAGGGGACCCTTGATGATGGCAGCGCTGCGAGCTATGACAATGACGCGCTCATGGGCGGGGCATCGCTCCGTTATCAGTTTGACAATGGCGTTGCCCTCTTCGGAAGCTATGCTTACACGGAAAGCCTCCCCATTCTCGATGACCTCGAGAACGAGGTCTATATGAGCCAGCCAGAGATCGGGAAGACTTATGAGTTCGGCGCATCCTACGACCTTATCGGTGTCCTTGGACAGGATGATACGCTTTCCATGAAGGCCAATTATTATCACACGGATCAGGAAGATAACACGTCTTACTCAGGTGTGGACTCGATCGAAATCCAGGGGCTGGAGCTTGAAGGATCGTACGCCCGCCGCGACGGCTACTATGCTGACCTCAACGCCAATATCGTTGATGCAGAACAGACCCGCACAGACAGCACCGTCGCGGATTGGACGAATGCTCCAGCCAACACGCTGCGCCTCACGCTCGGCAAGCGCTTATCGAGATTGGCCGATCTGTCCAGCGAGTTCGTGCTGGCAGATGAAGCAGACCGCAATGGCACGACGACCCCGGGCTTTGCCACTGTCAATTTGCGCGCAACGATCACTCCGCAGGAAGGTGTCCTGAAGGACACATCCTTCCGCTTCGGGTTTGAAAACCTGTTCGATCATAATTACACGCCGCTCCTTTCTACGCGTCCGGCGGCTGGGCGGAACATCAAGTTCACGGTGTCGAAAGCCTTTTAGACAGTACCCCACCGATGCGAGCACCATGCGCGGCTGCCAACAGCTGCATGGTGCTCGCAACAATTCGCCAAACATTCCCGCAGCGAACTGAGTTTCAAAGCGAAATCTGATTGGAAACCCGCATGCTCACAATGTTTCAAAACTTATATGATGTCGGCGGTCCCATCCTTACCATCCTTCTGCTTGCATCCATTTTCACGCTCGCCCTGACAGGCTTCAAATACTGGCAATTTCGGTCGGATCAGATCGGACGCCTGAAGCCGCTCAAATCTGCCATCCGCGCTCTGGACGCTGGCGATGAGCAAGATGCATCGGATCAGCTCCGCGCATCGAAACATTGGCTGGCGAACATTCTTCTGTCCGCTTTGCCGCTACGCGGGCGAGAAGGCCTTGTTGCCCGACTCGAAGCCGAAGCCGACCTCGCGTTGCAACCCTATGAAGGTGGCTTTCGCGTCCTTGATACGATTGCTCAATTGGCCCCCCTGCTAGGGCTTCTCGGAACGGTGCTGGGGATGATTGAGGCGTTCCAGGCCCTGCAATCTGCGGGATCACAGGTAGATCCGGCAGCCCTTGCTGGCGGTATCTGGGTCGCCCTGCTGACCACCGCCGCAGGCCTCTCCGTCGCCATGCCTACATCCATTGCGCTGTCCTGGTTTGAAGCTCAGACTGACCGCGAACGCGCTTTCGCCGAGCATGCATTCACAGTCCTCGTTACACCGGAGACGCGCGAGACGTCAGCCAGAGAAATAGTTGCTGCTGGATATGGCACTTAAGCGCACCCGTCCACGCCGTCGCGCGTCGATCACGTCCCTTATCGACGTGATCTTTCTGCTGCTGCTTTTCTTTATGCTGGCTTCTAGTTTCTCAAAGTTTTCCGAGGTCGAGATAGCCTCAACCACTGCAGCCGCCGGTAAGACCTCCGACAACCCCATCCTTATACTAACCATTGGAGCTGATACCCTTCTGCTGGACGGAAAGGCGGTCCCGCTGAGTCATCTCGCTTACAAGCTCGAAATACATGAAAATGATGAAAGCGTACCGACAGTGGCGGTGAAGTTAACAGACGATGTTACCACGCAAACACTGATTGATGTCCTCGCTGAACTGAAACGTACGCCCTGGATTGAGGTGCTCGTGGTGGAGCCGACATGAAGCGTAGCAAACTGCAAACCCGCCGCGATCCCGTGATCTCACTGATCAACATCGTATTCCTGATCCTGATCTTCTTCATGATTGCAGGAACGCTCGCCTCCCCACCTGATCCATCTGTAAGATTTGTTCAGACCCAAGATCTCGAATGCTGCGTCCCTCCAGACGCGGTGTCGATCGACAAGACCGGTCAATTACGCCGGGGAGGCGCTCCGGTCAGCCTGGAGAGTCTTCTCGACAGCCCGGCGGCAGATACGTCTTCCCTACGCCTTCTTCCCGATCGCGAACTGCCAGCAGTGCAACTCCTCAAGCTGGTGAAAGAGCTTCGAGCGAGCGGTAGGACCAACATCATTGTCGTGACGGAGGACACCACAGGATGACGAAAGCGAATGTGGTCAAATTCTCGATTGCGCTGTCAGCAGCGGCAGCGGCCCACTTGAGTGTGTTGGCGTATACAGTCCCTCACGCTCCGCCGGCATTGGTGGCAGGAAACAGCTTCGGCGTGCAGTTTGGAACAATGGCCTCGTCGACAAATGCTTTCCAGCACGAAGCCCCGCCATCGGACGAACCTGAACCAAGCCCAGCACAATCAGAACAGCCGCCCGCCACCCGCTCCTCACCGTCACCTCAATCACCGGAGGCAGCCCCCAAAGTCGAGAAGACAGCTCCGGATGAGCCCAAATCCGAAACTCTCGTTGCAGACGCTGACCCGCTTTTGCCTGAAGAAAACACTGACGAGCCGGCCGTTGTAGACCGTCAAATCAAGCCGGCAGCTCAGACAGCGCCAACCACGGCAGTTTCCTCTGCGACCTCAGCGGCACCCCAGACAGAACCCGCCGAGTACAAGCCAGCTGGCAACAACTCACACCGAAAAGCCAAAACGTCTGTCAATGCGAATAGTCCAGCTACCAAGAAATCTGGCGGCGACTCTGCTGCAAGCGCAAAGTCCCCAGCAGCAGGAAATTCGGAGCATTCGAACTATTCGGGAGAGGTGATGAGACACTTGTCCCAACTGCGTAGACCGCGCGCTTCCGGTCCCGGATCCGCTCATATTCGATTCACGGTTTCCCCTCGTGGTACGATCAAACACATTGAAGTCTCCCAAAGCTCTGGCTCATCCAGGTTTGATCGTCAGGCCTTGATCTTTGTGAAGAAAGCATCGCCATTTCCCGCTCCGCCAACTGGCATCAGCCACAGCTTTACTGTCGAGATTGAGGGGTCTTGAGGATATTCCGAGGGAACAACTTGAAAATCAGTCCGTCGAGCCAAACCGAACCGAAACGTGTCCAAGCTCATTCCCAGGCTCAATCTCGTGATTGAACGCATCAGCAGAAAGGGTGAAAGTAACGCTCTCATGCTGATGCTCGCCATGTTCGCGAGCAGCTTCAAGATGCAAGATGTACTCGCCTGGACCAACTGTGTGGCCATCATCTGTCCGGCCATCCCATACAAGTTTGTATTGTCCGGGGCGCCGGGTTGGACCTGAGATCGCATCGACAAGGCTCCCGGCCTTTCGGCCAAATCGTCGGTGCCAGTAATAGTTCTCCTCCATCCAGCGCGCTTGTTGACCGGCAAGCATGAGAATCCGCACCAAATTTCTGTCTTTGTCTGCAATCCATACCGCCACATAGGGGCGCTCATAGTCTGCAATATCTTGATCGGGAATCTCGAACTCAATGGAAAATTCATAGCCCGTCGTCCAGCTTGCCTCTATCTCGCTGGTCGCCTTCCCCTCAGGCTTCAAGCCACCCCAACCTGAAGTCTGATGATGTCTTTCATCCTCCGTCACGATCTCCGCTTCTACGCCCGGCAGACTCTCCACGAGATTCAATCCTCTCTTGAGGTCCATCACCAGGAGTGCCGTTGCAAGTGCGTCTGCGGTGATGGCATCTGACGCATAGACCGTCGCCGTGAGAGCGTGAAAGACTGGCCAGCCATCTGCGGGGGATATGACATGGCTATAGGGCTGCCCCCCAACCAAACGATCACGAGGTCCCGAACCGCTTGTTGCGACCGCCCCTTCATTTATCTGCACACGGCCTTCTAACGCTGATCCGCCTTCTCCAAGCTCAGAGCCGCGGGTGATCGCGACGGCCCATTGTCCGTCTTGAGGGCCTGCGCCCCAGGTCCGTATGTCACCCCCAATGTTCATCAACAGTCCTGAAACCTTTGGGGACGCGGCAATGGCCGCCTCGACTGCCGTGTCCAGAATATACCCCTTTGCCAAAGAATCGGTAGCGAAAATCACCTCATCCGGTCGGTTGACGGTTCCCTTCCCTGCATCAATTTCAACACTGGCGCGCCGTATCTCTCCAGCAGTTATTCGCATGGCGGGACGGTTTGGCAATTTGTTCTCACGTTCGGCGACGGCCCATGTATCGATCAAGCTGCCAATACGACAGCTCAGCGCATTCGACGTTTGCATCCGATAGGCTTCACAGCGCTCCAGTACACGAACCATATCGTCAGACACTGTCGTGTCGATGGAGCGATTTAGACGTGATATCTCGCTGGAGTTGTCATACGTGCTGAATACGCCGCGCAAACGTTCGATCTCCTTGAGAATCGCCTCCTCTGCCTTGTCGGCATCTGTCTCTGAGGGGGCATTCACAACAATATCCAGGGACGTTCCGAGAACATGATCATGATGTCGTTTGAACATATCCGCCGTCGCGACACCGGGTAACATGGCCAGCAGAACGGATGTCAAAGCCATGCCTGACAAGGTCTTTCGCATCGAAATCTCCGTGGGTTGAGCGTGCAGACGCGCTGACTGCACTTAAAAGGCGCTGAGCACGACGGCCGCCGCAAAAACCAAAAATCTCTACTTGCAACTAAATCGCATTCTCAGTACATGCAAGTGATAATTATTCTCAATAACGTGACTGAGGGGTCTTTATGACAATTCTGAAATTTGGTGCAGCCGGAATCTTATCGGCTACCACGCTTTGCGCAGCCGCTTACGCTCATACATCTTTTATGTATCCCAATGCATTCGTCACGACGGAAGGCGATCACGTCACTGTGCAGGCATCCTTTAGTGAGGACCCCTTCGTGCCAGAGATCGCCGTTCTTTCGGAGGACTATCATGTCATTCTTCCGGATGGCTCGCGGGAAGACTTCAAGACCCTAACCCAGTTGCGCCAGGTGGTTGTTCTTGAAAGTGATCTGGACACCGAGGGAACCTATCGATTTACCACCGGTGTCCGCTTGGGTCGAAAAAGCAAGAAGGCCCTTGTTGATGGTGAATGGCAGGCGGTTTTCGGACCCGATGCGGAAGTTCCTCAAAATGCAACCGAGGTCATCACCAGTCAGACCGAAACGGTTGCTGACGTCTATGTGACGAAAGGAGCTTCCACGTGGGAGGCGGTCAACTTGCCAATCGGCCGCTTGCTTATCACGCCCGTCACCCACCCAAACGAGATTTATCTAGGAGAGGGATTTGAATTCAAGCTCCTCTTCGATGGCCAGCCGCTTGCTGGCCAATCTGTGGAAATCAAACGGCAGGGCGGAACTTATGAAACGCCGAAATACGAACGCCATGTAGAGGCAGATGACTCCGGAACCGTGAGCCTGTCTTTCGACAAGCCAGGCAAATACCTCCTCATGACCCGTCACGCGGTGGACGCGCCAGAAGGCGCAGAGACTGATGAACGCAGCTACACAACCTCCCTGACTTTCGAAGTTGCTCGGTAAAAACCCTTCCACCAGAACGGAAACCCAAACATGAAATCCATTTACCCGGTCTTGTTGACCCTGGCGCTCGCGCCTCTCGCCGCGTGTGCCACCCATGACACCAAAGCGTCGGCTGAAGCCGAGACTGCAAGCGCGACCGCAGTCACGCCTGAGTCCGAAACTCCACGTCGTTCCGCTGACGGACATAGCAAGGATGCATTCTTCCAAAAGTATGACCTCGATGGAGATGGGCAAGTCACCGAAGCCGAATTCATGTCAGAGCGCGCGAACGGCTATCTCAGACGCGATGCCAACGGAGACGGAAATGTCCAGTCTGAAGAATATGTTTCCGAGTATGAAACCCGTTTGCTCGAGCAACTTGAGGCACAGCGCAAACGCCAAATCGACCAGGCAGATTTCCGGTTTACCGTGCTTGACACAGACGAAGATGGAAATCTCTCGCTCGACGAATTCCACGCCTCCGGCAAGCGCATGTTCTCGACCCTCGACACGAACAAGGACGGATCGGTCGACGATCTGGACAACAAAGATAATTACTAGTCCAGACAGTGCTGAACAAAAACAACCAATCCTCTTGCTGGAATCCAATGGAAGGAGGCGCCTGCCCCCTTCCATTGGATGGCATCCTGACGATTTCCTATTTCGAGATCCGCAATCGCTTGAATTCGCCAACGTCTGAATCAGAACCGGGTCGATGCGCCGTCGAAATTGACGCAAATCCACACCGAGGAATGTATTGCGACCAACTTCTGCACACTCGGTACCCGCCAGACGCAAACATCCCGCGAGCTTGAAGTCCTAGAATAAAAACATACCGAAGACATTACATGCATGCTGACCCGATGGGAGCGCTTCCCGGACGATGAGATAGCGTTCAAACCGGTCCAGGATGGCTCCCTAGAAGGTAAAGGTAAGTTGTGCGTATCCGAACAGTGTCCCGTCCCCATCTGGACCACCCGGTACGTCTTTGGCAAATTCGCCATACATCAGGGCGGAGGCACCGAGTTCCAGGCGGAGACTATCCGGCAGCACCCAGTAGCGTGCCCGCCCGTCCAGCGTGTGTCCGATGAAATCGCCGGATTGGCCGGACGGATCCCGCAGCTTGGCAATGACCCAGCTGTCAGTCTTCGACGCCAGATGCGCCGCATGATAGTAGAAACGGGCGTCCCATCGGGCATTCGGTTTCACTTCCACCCGAAAGCCCGGCGCATTCAGATTGGCGGGAGTCAGAGGCCCGTGAATGCTGGTATTGTTGAGATCGGTCCGCCGGGACCCGAACAGGCGCTCATGCTGGTCGTAATTGAGGTCAAACGGGTCTTCGTCGCCGCTGGCATGATAATATTCCAACGCAAAGCGCGGCTGCCATGGCGTATCGAATGTGTACCCGAACGCCGCAAACAGCATGGACGCTTCCACCTCAAGGCTTTGCGTGTCCGATGGATCGTTTGAGGCGTAGCGGCTGCCGCGTCTCAGGGCGCCTTCTAGGTCAATGTCCCACTGTCCGGAAACAGGCTTCCGGTAGAGACGAAAGCCCGGCGCGAAATAGGACCTGTCAGGCGTCGGGAAGTCGCCGGAATCCCGCTCTTCCAGTCCGTAGGCGAACACTTCGCCCCAGAGGCCCGGCGCCAAAGCCGGCAAGATATCCGCGCGGCGATAATGCACGCCCCAGATGCGCCGCTCCCACTGTTCCTCATCCCCTGACAGTTCATTGTCATCCAGCGCAGGCCGCGCATCCGGATAGCGCGCGGTCGGCACGACATAGACCAGATGGAGTTCGTCCCCGCGCTCAGCCGTGGAGACGAAATGCGCGCCGGTATAGCTCTTGATGACATTGGCAAAATCAACGCGCTCGATCTGGCGTTTCGAGCCGATGGAGACCGTTTGCCGCCCAAGGGTCAGCTTGCTGGACGACCCCTCTCCGAAGACGCCCGGTAACTCGTCGATGCGGGCATAGAACTGGAGAAGGTCCAGCGGATTGGCGATGCTGCTGGAGAGCGGCGTGCCGGCATCGGCCAGATAGGTCCGGCTGTCCTGTATCTCGACCCCGAAAGAGATCGGCCCGGTGTCTGCTTCAGCCAGCAATAGGCTGCGGAACAGTAGCAATTGGTCGCCGCCCTCACCGCCGGCCCGAAACTGCCCCTGCAGCGTCTCATAGCGGACGCGGGTCTCACCCTTGAGCGTCAGCCAGGCCGGAGTGTCTACGGCATCCCTGAGCCGAAAAGCCTCCTCCGCCTCGGCAACAGAGCATATGTGCGCCATCAGCGCGAAGGCCCACAAAATTCGTCGCATATTCTCTCCCGCTTCGCGCCCGAGTCACGTTGCGGTTCTAAAACATTATTTGACCGAGAATTGAAGTGTTCCGCTGGTCTCAGCTGGAAGAATTGTCTGGCAAATCCCGCTTTCAAACGCGCCGAACGGGCATGTCAGGCCTTCCTCCATCAGTTTCAAGGTGACCGGCGAGGCCCCGGTCTGATAGGTGCAGGCGGCGGTTGAGACATCGCGCACAAACAACATGTCCGTACTGGTTGACCCTCGCCCCTTCACGCTGGCATTCGCCTCACCCCGTCCGGTGACCGCGACACAGTCGATATCCCAGTTTCCAGAGCCGCTTGCGCGCAGCTCCAGGTCACCGGTTGTGGCAGAAGTTTCGGCCGCTGCCTGGACCGAGTCCGGCGCGCCCGCGCAGGCCGCCAGTCCTATACCGGTCAAAGCGATTATAGCGTACGTCCTCAGTCCAGTTCGCATATCATCCTCCCGTGCGACTTTGGAAAGACTTTAGCGCGATACAGACTTTATTTCAATATTCTGCCGAATATTGATTTAACAATTTATTTTCGATTTCCTGGCGAGCGGATCACACACTTCTGGATGACCGTGACAGCAATTGTCGACCAGCACCGAGAGCAACTGGTTCACGCCATCAATCCTGGCCGTATAGATCATCCGGCGCCCGTCACGCGCGACGCTGACCAGCCCGGAATTCACCAATATGTTGAGATGTCCCGACAGCTTGTTAGGCGCGACGTCCAGATGTTCGGCAATGGCGCCTGCCTGCAAACCTTCCGGCCCCGCCTCCATGAGGGCCCGGAACGTCAGCAGCCGGGTCTCCTGCCCAAGCGCGGAGAGCTGTTTCAGCGTGTCGGTCAGATCAGTCATACGGGCGATTCTACCGCGTTTGGGCCGCGTGTACAGAGCGGCGTGAAATGGACTCTCAGGACCACAGGCCGAGAATAACCGTCACTCAGGGCAAAGTCACTATTCCCACTCGATGATGAAAGAACTGCAATTTTTGTATTGAATCAATACCTTGCAAAAAACCTGTGGAAAACTACCGTCGCCGATTCCGGCAATATCATTCCGTAGGCAAATTGAATGATGCACGCATGACGTATCGTTGCAGTTGACACGATTCCGGTGCACGGCCTGAGCGTAGCCGAATTACGGTGTCGGCTCCAGTTCGCCCTGACCTCAGCACTGCCGGACTGGGCTTAAGTAGCGGGACGCTCAACACAAAGCTCGGCAAGTTACATTTCATCGGACAGAAGCGCGCCTTGTCCGAGGGTTTGAAACATACCTCAAGCTACCAGCCCCCTGACCGACGCACACGCCGGATCGCGGTCCTCTCGCCGTTTAGCTTTCACGCGCCCCAAGCCTACATTACCATGTGGCGAACCACACACCAATCAGCCCCTTGACTGTCAGAAATACTTGCCCTATTTTCTGACATAAAGGAGCCGGCTATGGCCATCGACAAGATCAAACGCCGCATCATCGGCAAGGGACGCGGGGCTGTCTTTACCCCCGCGGATTTCCTTGATCTCGGCTCGCGCGCCTCTGTCGATCAGACGCTGTCGCGACTGACCGATCAGGGCGTGATCCGTCGACTCGCCCGGGGCATTTATGACTACCCGAAGACGAGTCCTCGTCTGGGCCGCCTGTCGCCCGATCCTGATGCTGTCGCCGCCGCCATCGCCCGAAAGGATGGACGCGTCGTCCAGGTCTCGCCGGCGCGCGCGGCGAACATGCTCGGCCTGACCACACAGGTTCCGGCGAAGGCTGTCTATCTGACAGATGGACCAAGCCGCACGAAGCAGATCGGGGCGCAGACCATCATCATGCGCAACGCCGCCGCCAGGAACCTTGTCGGCGCTGGCAAACCGACCGGTGCAGTGTTCCAGGCGCTGCGCTATCTCGGCAAGGATGGGGTGGATGCAAGCGTCGTAGCGCGCCTCTCCAGGACGATTGACGCCGACACCCGCCGCGCCCTCGTTAAAGATGCCCTTCAGGCACCAGGATGGATGCGCCCGGTGGTTCAGCAGATCGCGGCGGCCTGACAGTGGATGGTTTCGCGCAGGAAACCGCAACCATCCGCGCGGAGGTCTTTCAGGAGACGGCTGCGCGGATGGGCGTGCAAGCCGCCATTGTCGAGAAAGACTTCTGGGTCTGCTGGACGATCAAGCGCGCTTTCTCACTTGGCGATAGGATTCCCGGCCTGATCTTCAAAGGCGGCACGTCTCTTTCGAAAGCCTATGGCCTGATCCGCCGCTTCTCCGAAGACATCGATCTCAGCCTTGACCGCCATGATCTCGGTTTCACCGGTGAGCGCGACCCGGCCAACGCGACAAGCAATAAGACCCGAAAGGCCTTGCTCGACGAACTCGAAGCCTGCGCCATTGAGGCAGTCGGCGGTTCGGTCAAAGCCGCTCTGTCAGAAGCGATGAGCGAAGCGCTTGGCAAACCGGTCCTTCTGAAAACTTCAGATGATGACCCGCAAACGCTGATCTTCACCTATCCGGAAAGCCTGCCTGCGACAGCCGCCCTGCCCTATGTGCGTTCGTTCGTTCGCCTCGAATTCGGCGCACGCTCGGATCACCTACCGGCAGAGCAGCGGGACATCTTTCCCTTTGTGAACGAACAGTTTCCGGACCTGTTCTCAGAGCCAGGCGTATCGGTGAAGACCTTGTCAGCTGCCCGGACATTCTGGGAAAAGGCGACCATCCTTCACATGTTGGCGCACCGGGATGCGGCGAGGCCGCTCGGTGAGAGGATGTCGCGTCACTATTACGACCTCGCGCAACTCGCCCGATCCAAAACAAGGCCTCAGGCCCTGAGCGATCTGGCGCTTCTTGAAGCTGTGGCGCTCCACAAATCCGTCTTCTTCCGGGCGGCCTGGGCAAATTATGAGACGGCCCGACCGCCAACGCTCAGACTCGCGCCAGCGCCTGAACTTGAGGCCGCACTTCGATCTGACTATGCGCAAATGGCTGAAATGCTGTTCGATGCGCCCGAGCCATTCGACGCCATTCTGGAAACGATCGCAGTGCTCGAAGCGGAGATCAATTCCATCGAGGCTCCTCCCAACAGTATCGCCTGACAGGCCGAAACTGCCCGGCCAAAGACTTTCGCCGCCCCCTTCGTGACCCATTAAAGTTTTGAATGGGTCACGAAATACCCATTGTGCGACACCCGACGGGCGCGGCTTCAAGTGCTCGAAGCGATGACGTCAATGCAGCGTCACCAAACCGACCTGGTCATCAAACGGGAACAAGAAGGCCTCGGACCAAAGACCGGTGGTGCTGTAGACGCGATCTGCGAAATGCTGTCGATCGTCTGACATTGTCTCGGCCAGCAACCCCATCCAGCACAGCGGCTGAAGCATTTGTGACCAGATCATTCCCGGCAAGCGGTCATAGGGCTGTCCGGCGTCCGGCGGACCGTAAAGGATTTCACGAAGCACGCCGCATGTCACGCCTGGCACCGCCTCCGTATTCAGCACACCGAGAAACACATCCCAGTTGCCAAGCCTCGGCTCGGGCATCCGCGACGAAGCGGCATGATCGACTTCGAACAACCAGAATGGCGCGATCAGGTTGAAGAGATCGCCGGGCTTGTCAGCAATGTCCCTGCCCGCCTTGGTGAGCCGACAGGTCAGCTTGTAATGCCGGATCAGCTCGAGTTTCAGCAGAAGGAAATGCAGAGCTTCGAGCGGCGGAAAATCGTCCTCATTCAGCACCTTATTGACGAGGAACAGCTTGTCCTCTTCCCAGCCCGGCCAGGCGAACTCGGCAGCCGCCCAGTGCACGAACTTGCGCTGAAACGCCTTGCCCTTCGTCAGGCCGATCGCATCATGTTCGGCCAGATACGCCAGAAGTTTCTGAGCCGCGCCAATCATGGGCGCACCGGCAAGTGCACGCTCATCATTCTTCACGGGCTGGAGCAGAAACGTCATCGCATATTCATCGTCAGGCTTGTTACCAAACAGGCTAACGACGAAAGCGCGGGATGCCTATTCGAGGTGTTCAAGGTTCGAACCCCGAATGTCGCGCCTAACCCGAAGCAGCACAGATCGTCGGGTTTTTTCCGCTTGCAAATCAACGGCTTATATAGTTTAGTTTGGCGCGAGTGACGTGCCACATTCCATATTTTTTATCCATATTTTTCAATCACTTACGGGAGGTGTAATCGATTCTTGGTCCTCAGTTCGGTCTGATTTTGGTCCACAGTTTTGTAGACCGCTTGAGTTCGACGCCGCTCACCGGCACCGATAGCCATAGTTAACGCGGATTGTACTCCCTGCCAAATCAAGCTTGATCTATAGAACTAGATTTCACCGCTAACTACAATGCACAGAGCGCCGAAACTCAACACATCATACTAAAGTCAACACCTAGCGCTCGACCGATATCCGCATCATGCCCAGCAATCCTCCAAGAACGATATCGCCGCCCGGCAGGAGGTGAATGACAGAGTAAGCGCCATTGTAAATGTGGCTATCACCAAGGCGAAGCCGTGTAACGGCTTCACCCGTCTCCCAATCAAGACCTGTGACCTCCCATTTTCCGTCTACGAAACCATTGACATAGACCTGTTGGGCGCCGCCAGAAATCATGGGGACGGTTGATGGGCTCGATACAGTGGGATTTGCCCAGGCACGCACCCAGCGGTCAGCTTCAACGTCCCATTCAAACTTTTCAGCACCCGTCGGTCCTTTGCGTAGTCTACCAGACATGACAACATTCTCCAGCATTGTTGGCAATGGCGATGGCAATGTGTTGTTTACCACCAAGGCACCGTAGCCATATACCGCAACGGATTGCTCAGACTGGGCGCGCTCAAGGTCAGACTTTCCGAAACTAACCTGAATCTGGTCGGCAATTCGACGCGATTTGGTCCCTGGCTTCTGGACGAAATCCTCTGGAATATCGTCGCGCCAGAAGGCGACGACATTCATAATCAACTCTCCGTCCGTGATGACAACAAGTTTGTCTTCCTCGTCTCCGAAGCCCATAAGTGAGGGCGTAGAGCCTGATCCGTTGCCGAGACTCACGCCGCCAAGTTTGCCGGTGAAGGAATCGTATTCTGATGACCACGCGCCATACCCTCTAGAGTGAAGTGTTTCCCCGTCCCAAACCAGTTTATGGAGCCTCCTATTTGAGAGAACATAAATGCCACCACCCTCATCAATGGCGATCGAGTTCGTAACCTGCTCATCGTCAGCCAACTCATGAATGATCGGTGCCTGTTCAAAATTTCGGTCTACGATGACGACAACGCCGCCCATCGTCACCAGCGCCAGCATGCCATCATAAGTCAGATTCAATCCGAACACAGCATCAGGGTCTTCCAGTGTTGGATTGAAATATTCGCGCGGCAGCTGAAAGCGGCGCTTTTCCACCAGTGGTGACAGCGGATTGCCGGGTTCGGCATCACCATAAACGACGACATCGTTGTTGACGACAGTGTAGAAGTCACCATTGCGGTCGACGACATTATAGATTGCTGCTCTGGCGACGACCCGCTCAACATAACGTGGATAGTTCCGATTGAGATAGCCAAGCAGTTCAGCTTCTGAGGCCGTACTATCCATTTCGACGGCGATACGTTCAGCATCCTCGACAGACATGAAGGGTTGACCTTCCACAGGCAGAGCATTGATCAGTTGAAACTTGCCATCGCTAATCAGGATTTTGGAGATACGATTATTGTTGGCGGAGATGGCCACCTGCTCACCTGAAGGATAAGTTGGTAATTGCATAAGCGTGAGGTTCACCAACCCTGCCGGGACCCTTTGAATACCCTCATCATCAATCTCGTGAATACCGACCGGCCCAGCAAACGGAAGGGAATCCTGTTGAGCCGGATTAAAATGCGTGGTGGCAAGCTCGCTGTCCACCAGATTTGGGTTCATTGGAGGAAACTCCGGACCCGACGCATCAAAGACTGGGATAGTGGAGCATGCACCAAGCACGGCTACGATTGCGACTGCAGCAGCAGCGATATGAGGTTTCATTTGTTGTCTCCCAGAGTGACAGATTTGTACTGGTTTAGCGAATTGTCAGAATACTATTCAGCTTGAGACGTCGACTGTTGCTCGTCTTGAAACGCCATCCAGGCTCGAGAGAGGATGAAATCCTCAATATCATCGACTTCCTGTTGGCTTAGGCGGCCGGCGAAGTTGGGCATGCCAATCGCTTCGCCGGCCCCTTGAAGGAGGAAAGCATCAAAAGTGTCTATCCCGAGAGTCGCTGACTGCCTCAGATCGGGGAGCGTTCCGGACGAAATGGCCGCGCCGCCATGGCAGACACCGCAGAATCGACCGTAGAGGTCTGTGCCCCGTACAACCGCTTCAGCCGAATGCGGCTGTCGCGCTGGCTCAGGCGTTGCCTTCTGCGGAAGCGCGGCGACGTTTAGCTCGCCCTCTCCGCCAAGTTTGAAGGCAAGTACATGGCCTTCAACCGGGCCTCCTGTCTGCCCGACATAGAAGCCGGCGAGCAAATTGGCACCACTGCCCCAACCAGCTGATACAGCAACATACTGCTCGCCATTGACCTCATACGCCACAGGTCCACCGACCATTGCGACACCAACCGGATACGACCACAGTTCTTCGCCTGTTTTGGCGTTGTAAGCATTGAAAACGCCGCTCGTCGTGCCTTGGAATACCAGATCTCCAGACGTTGTCAGCGTACCTCCATTCCACATTCGCTCATGCTGAACACGCCAGACTTCTTTCTGAGCTACCGGATCCCAGGCAGCAAGATGTGCTTGGACAAGTTGGCGCAGAAGTGTGCGACGTGCTTCTTCTGTTTCCGGTAATGCGTCTGTCAGGCTGACACCGATATTGAATGCGTCTCGGTCAAAGCGGGCAATCTCGCCCTCGATCTGATCGGAATAGAGGAAAGGAACATCTTGTGCGGGAATATATACCAGCCCTGTTTCCGGATTGAATGACATGGGGTGCCAGTTGTGGGCACCAAATGGGCTGGGTTTGACGAGCGCAGGTCCACCAGACAGATAGCGCGCCTCGGGGTTTTCAACAGGACGCCCGGTCTCCATATCGATATGTGTGGCCCAGTTAACGGGAACAAATGGCTCTGCGGAAATAAGTTCGCCGCTTATTCGGTCGATGACATAAAAGAAGCCGTTTTTCGGCGCTTGCATCAGCACCTTACGAAGCTCTCCCTCGATCTCAAGATCAGCTAGAATGATATTCTGCGTAGCTGTGTAGTCCCAAGTTTCGCCCGGCGTCGTCTGATAGTGCCAGACATATTCTCCTGTGTCTGGACGTAACGCGACGATTGATGACAGGAACAGATTGTCGCCGCCGTCCGGGCTTCGTACTTTCTGATTCCAGGGCGAGCCGTTTCCAACGCCGATATAGAGTAGGTCCAGTTCAGGATCGAATGCCATGCTGTCCCAGACAGTCCCGCCACCGCCCAGCTTCCACCATTCGCCTGTCCAGGTCTCAGCGGCCATCTCGATGGCTTCGTTTTCGAATCCATCATCCGGATTTCCCGGCACAGTGTAGAACTTCCAGGCCTGTTCACCTGTTTCAGCATCATACGCTGCAACAAATCCGCGAACGCCGAACTCACCACCGCCATTTCCGATGATGACCTTGCCTTTCACAATGCGAGGCGCCCCTGTGATCGTATAGGGTTCTTCGAGCGGTACAGTACGGGTCTCCCAGATCTGTTCGCCTGACTTTGAATCAAGAGCGATCAGACGACCATCCAGCGACCCGAATATGACCTTGTCGTTATAGACAGCCACGCCGCGATTGACGACATCGCAACAAGCATGTGCGCCCTTTGATCGGGGAACCTCCGGATCGTAGCGCCAAAGAATTTCTCCTGTGGCAGCATTAAGCGCCAGCACTTCGCTCCACGAACCCGTAGTGTACATGACACCATCAACAATGATCGGGGTTGCCTCTACGCCACGATAGCTGCCAAGCGGTGCCGCCCAGGCAAGATCCAGCTGGTCGATTGTTTCCAGATTAATGGCGTCAAGCGCGCTAAACCGCGTTTCTGAAAACGTGCCACCATGAGTAAGCCAGTTATGTGGTTCGCCTGCAGCATTGAGCAAACGTTCCTCATTGATCCCCTGGGAGGCTTGTGTGGAAGCGTCGCCAGAGTCGACCGCCCCTCCACAGGCAGCCAGAAGACCGATCGTAGCACCCGTCAGAATGACTTTCAGCGCTGTGGCGGGCATTTTTTTGCCGTTCATTTTGTCCTCCCGGACACCCCAGTGGATGAGGTTCTGGATTTTTTCTCATACCAAGCAAGATTGCACTGGAACGGCGAAGTTTCTCAAGCCCCGCGCAACGCCAATGTTCCGTCATTTTGTGCCAGCGACAAAGCCTGGGACACCTACTTGCAACGGATCTAGTTGCGGGTTTTCAACTCCTTGAGCAGCTCTTGCTGGTGCTGACCATGCTCAGGTGCTGGACCGGGGATTGCCTGCACGTTCGATTGGAAACGCGGGGCCGGAACAGCCTGAACATAACCCTGGCTGTTTTCAAAGATTCCGCGCGCCAGATTATGAGGGTGCAAAGGTGCACTGATCGGACTTTCCACAAGGCCAAAGCATGCATCGGTCCCCTCTAGTAAGTCTTGCCAGTATGCAGATGGTTCGGTTGCGAAAAGAGCACGAAACTTCTCTGACTGCTTCGACCAGCTATCACGATCATACTGGTCTTCGAAGTCGGGATCGCCTGCAAGACCGAGGCGCTGTAGAAGTTCTGCGTAAAATTTCGGTTCTAGCGCGCCAAGCGTGATGTCACGCCCGTCTGCACAGCGATAGGAACTGTACCAAGGGGAATCATCCAGAAAGCCGCGCCCGCGCTCGGCTTGCATCATGCCGCTGGGCAGCAAATCGAAGATGAGGTTCATCATATGCGCCGACCCATCGACAATCGCTGCATCAATCACATCGCCCTCACCGGTGGCCCTGGCCTTTAGAATGCCCGCGAGAATGCCAATCGTCAGATAGTTCGCACCGCCGCCAATGTCCCCGATCAAGCCTGGTGGCGGCAGTGATCGCGTTCCAGTTGGGCTTGCAAACCAGGCAGCTGAACTGACGGATACATAATTGATATCATGTCCAGCCGCCTGGGCGAGCGGTCCCGCCTGCCCCCAGCCCGTCATGCGACCAAAGACAAGCTGTGGGTTCCGCCCCAGACAAACTTCCGGACCAAGGCCCAGGCGTTCCATCACTCCCGGCCGCATGCCCTCGATCAGGGCGTCCGCCGTCGCAATCAGATCCAGCGCGACCGCGCGGTCTTCAGAGTCTTTCAGGTCCAGAGCGATCGAGCGCTTGCCTCTTTTCAGAATGCCGACAGGCAAAGTCGATCCCGGATCGGAGCCCTTGGTCTTTCGCTCTATGAGAACGACATCCGCGCCCAGATCGGCCAGATGCATGCCACAAAAGGGCGCCGGCCCAATGCCCTCGATTTCGACAATCCGAATGCCCTGCAGAGGTCCTTTAGACACGGGACGTCACCTGAACGCCGAGACGCCCGTCAGGCTCCGCCCGATAAGGAGTTTCTGGATCTCCGTCGTTCCATCCGGAATGGGTGCGATCATCGCTTCGCGGGCGAGGCGCTCGACAATGAACTCCTTCGTGACGCCATTACCGCCGTGAATCTGTACTGCCTGGCGCGTTGCACTGACAGCGATTTCGGTACCGTACCATTTTGCCATTGCGCACTCCTTGTCGCAGCGCTGTCCGGCGTCAATCATGCCCGCTGCGCGCAAAGACAACAGGCGCGCTGCATCGATCTCTGTGGCCATTACAGCTAACTTTTCTGCAATGAGCTGGTGGCCGGCAATTGGTTTGCCATGCTGCGAACGGTCGATTGCATATTTTATTGACTCATCAAGCGCGCGCCGCGCCATGCCATAGCCCCACGACCCGACGTGAACTCGCGCGCGTTCGAACAGGGTGAGCGTGTTCTTCAGACCCGAGCCTATTTCACCGATAGTATTCTCGACCGGAACGCGCACATCATCGAGAAAAACCTGTGATGTTGATTGTCGATTGAGCGCGATCTTTGGAATACCGCGGACTTCATAAGGATGCTCATTGCGATCGAGCAGGATATGGGTCAGTTCGTTCTCGCCAGTTCGGCAGGTGCAGATGAAAAAATCTGAGTACTCACCATTGGTGATCCATGTTTTCTCACCAGAAATCACCCAATGGTCACCATCTCGCACAGCCCTGGTTTTCGCCGCCGCGACATCCGAACCGACATCCGGCTCGGAAATGCCGACAGACGCAAAAAGTTCCCCCGCCAACAATCTAGGCAGGTAACGTGTCTTGATGTGCTCCGGCGCGAGTTTGACCAGCATCGACGCTGCGCTGCCATTAACAAGTGCGGCTATCGCCAAGTCTCCCGAACTATAGGCAAGCTCTTCAATTAGTTGAACGTGCAGCTTCCAGGACAACCCCAGCCCGCCGGCAGATTCCGGCTGTGGGGCGTTGACGAGACCAAATTCTGCCAGCTTTTGCGTCCAGCTTTGCATTTTGTCCTTTGGAACGAAGTCTTCCCCATGCGCAGCCAGTTCCGGCTCCAGCTGCTCATCAAGATAGCGACGCAGGCTTTCGATTGCGGCGAGCTCAGCCTTGTCAAAGAAAATATCTAATCCCCCAATCATGCATTTGCCCTCTTGAAAATGTTGACCACAGCAACACCCTCCTCAATGCCAATTAGGCCGCCGCTGTTTTCGTGGATAGCGTGTCGGGCACCATCAACCTGGCGCTTTCCAGCTTCGCCGCGTAATTGGGTGACAAGCTCATGAATTTGCCCCAGCCCGGTTGCGCCGATGGGGTGGCCTTTGGACTCCAGCCCGCCAGACGGATTGATCGGGATTGAGCCGCCAATCGTGAAGTCCCCGCGTTCCGCTGCCGGGCCTGCTTCACCGATCGGAACTAACATCAAGTTCTCGGCGTGCATCAACTCACCAATCGCGGTTGCATCGTGCACCTCGGCAACGTCCATGTCTTCTGGTGAAAGGCAGGCCATTTCATACGCCCTCTCAGCGGCAATTCGCGCAACATGGCGTTCCGGTGCATCGGCGCTGCGCGCGGGGTTTCCACTTGCAACGGCGCTGGCCATGACCTGGACGGCTCGTGACGTAGTGGCACCAATCTTCCTCAAGCCTTCCTCATTGCAAAGGATGACCGCTGCAGCACCATCCGAGATCGGTGAGCACATTGGCAGCGTCAAAGGGTAAGTGATGGGAGGTGCTGAAAGAATTTCATCAATCGTGTAAGGCTGACGGTATTGCGAATACTCATTATGCTCTGAATGCTGATGATTTTTCGCGGCTATCGCAGCAATCTGGCGCTGAGTCGTGCCATAGCGCTTCATATGGTTCCGGCCGAACGCTGCGTAGATTTTCATGAATACGCTATAAGGGCGTTCAGATTCCGATCCCTCCGGTTCGGCAACACCTTCGCCCAACTGGAGAAGCCTTTTGGCATTCTCCTCAGGTGTCTCAACATCCCAACCGCCATCGAACACAGCGAACATCCTCGCCTTGTCAGGCACGTTCATTTTCTCGACACCCGCCGCCAGGACAACGTCCTGCATACCAGCCTTAAGCGCCTGAACAGCAAGGTGAAAGGAGGATGAACTGGACGCACAGGCGTTTTCAATATTGAATGCGGGAATACCTGTCAGCCCGATCTTGCTGAGCGCAACCTGGCCAGGAACAAAGGTTTGTCCCTGCAAGAACCCTTGGGTCGCACTGGAATGGTAAACTGCCTCCACGGCGGCCTTGGTGCAGCCTGCATCATCCGCCGCACGCAAAATGGCGGTGTCCAGCAATTCAGAAATACTTGCTTCCAGATGCCGCCCGAAATGCGTCATGCCGACGCCTACAATATAAATCTTACTATCCGACAAGACTCTCTCCCCATCTACAGATGGCCGCTACTGGCCTGAATATTTCGGTGTTCGTTTCTCACTGAAGGCTGAAAGCCCTTCGAGGAAGTCAGCGGATTTTGCATGCGCTTCGAGATGGCGCATTTCCAACGCGATGGCTTCGCGCGCGGACAAGTGTGCGCTTCCGGCAACCATCTCCTTCATACGCTGAAGTACAAGCGGGCTTTTCTCCGCCAGCTTTGCAGCAAGCGCCTCTGCAACCGATGACAAGTCGTCATCCTCAACAACTTGGCTTACAAATCCGGCTTCACGAAACGCTTCCGCCGACCAATGATCGCCGGAGAATAGGAGATAATTCGCTTTCTTTTCGCCAACATACCTCGGCAAGAGAGATCCCCCGCCGCCCGGCAGAACACCAAAATTGGAATGGGCGTCGCCCAGCCGCGCACTGCGCGCCGCCATCACGACATCGCAGGTCATGGCTAGCTCCAGTCCGCCGGCCAAAGTCAATCCATTGAGCGCTGCAATTGTCGGCTTCGGCAAAGCACGAATAGCCAAAAACACGTTCTGAATGTCGCGAAGGAAGCCAAGAAACCCGGTATTGTCACCAGCCTGAACTTCCCCCAAAACGCCCTTCAGGTCAGCACCGCAGCAAAAGGCGCGCCCGCTCCCAGTGATAGTCAGCACTCGAATCTCATCGCGCTCGGCAACATCTTTCACACATTGCGCAAGTTCATTCACCATTAGAGCGGACAGTGCATTCATGCTGCCCGGACGCGTCAGGGTAATTCGTGCACACGAATCTTCCGCCTCAAATTTCAGGGTTTCAAACGACAATTGTCCAATTCCAAGCATTGGGCCGCGTTCGCTCCAAAACTTGGCCCGTTCCAGATGAGGCTTCACTTTATCGGGCCAGAAAACTTATTGAACATCAGACGCATGTCACCGTGCGCCAAAGCGTCGTCAGTCGAGCCGCCCAAGGCAATGCAGAGCTCTAGCGATGTCAGCTATCGTCCAGCTGGCGCTCATTCTCGAGGAATTCCTGCGGGGACTGCCCCGTTAACCGGCGAAACGCACGGGAGAAATTGCTGGGGTCCTTGTATCCCAACAGATACGATATCTCCTTGATGGACCGACGACCTGTCCGCAAATAGCCGATAGCGAGATGCTGGCGAACATCGTCGAGCACGGTGTTGAAGGTTGTGCCCTCATCCTGTAATTGGCGCTGAAGACTTCGGTTACTTGTATTTAGCTCTCTTGAAACCGACTCCAGGGAGACAGCTCCATCCGGTAGCATTTCGACAATCGCCGCCCGGATCCGCGGAATAATTTGTTGTTCATCGAACCGGGCAATGTATTCCATCGCAATCTGGTCATTCCTTCGAACAATGTCGGAATTCGCGCCGCGCAGCACGCGCGTATAGTCCTTCTCGGCCACATGCAGCTCTAGACTGTCGTGACCATATTCGATCGGACAACAGAAAAAGGCATCAAATTCATCCATCGCGACCTTACCAGGTTTCGGACGACGCATTCTTACCAAAACAGGAGAATAGTCCGCTCGGTAAACCATTCTGACGAAGCGAAGCACCGTCGCCAAAAAAACATCCTGGCGGACCGGCGGCACGTCTTCCTTGAGTTCAATGGAATGAATGAGGCACCCCTTCCTGATTTCAGACCTTGTCTCAGCAGAATGAGAAATTAGCCTGAAAAAACGATCAAACCGGTGGAAGAATGTTTCCAGCGTTCGGCTTGAGAACAATGAATACCCAAGCGCATGCATTGAGCCGGGCGTATTTCGCTCGGCCAGCTTCAGCCCGATCGTCTCATCACCTGTCGCCTCTACGATGAGCTCAATGAAGCGACTGAATCGTCTAGACCGCACCCTGGCATTCGGGTCCTGGAGAATATCAGGATCAACTTCCGCACGCCGCAGTAGATCTGGTACATCAATGGAAAAGTCAAATTCGTCCAATATGGCCACAATCTGTATGAGCCAGGATGCAATGACTGACCGCGTCTCACTCAATTCTGGTTGCGCCTTACCTGATGATGTGTGGTTCAAATATCGATTGTCCTGTACGACCGTCTTCGATGACAAGCTTTATCGGTTCATGACGGTTTGTCCAATTTTTGAACAGGATTGTACACGCTTCAGCCAATACTGCGGACCTGGCCGCCCCAGTATTTCTTACGTACATCCTTTCGCAACACCTTACCAACGACGCTCAGAGGCAGTTCCTCCACGAACAACACGGATTTTGGTGTTTTGAAAGATCCGATCTGCTCTTTTACATAGGCAATCAGGTCAGATTCGGCCACCTCAACAGAGTCGTTAAGGATGACTTCCGCATGTACAGCCTCGCCCCATTCTTCGTGGGGAACACCGACAACCGCTGACATCAAAACACCAGGATGGGAGTTGACTGCGGCCTCAACCTCAGTCGCATAGACATTGAAACCACCCGTGATGATCATGTCCTTCTTCCGATCAACCAGGTAGCAATATCCGTTTTCGTCCGTATATCCGATATCCCCTGACTTCCAGTATCCGTTGACGAATTCCTCCTTCGTCTTCTCTGGATTGCCTTCATAGCCAAGACAGGTTGAGCGCGATCGCAAATAGAACTCGCCGAGTTCGCCTACAGGAACTGGATTACCATCATCATCGCAAACCGACAGTTCGATCCCGGTTGAGCGTCGACCCGCGGACGCGAGTCGGCCTTCAGTCTCAGCGTCCACGATATGATCTTTCTTGCTTAGGCAGAGGGTTGCCGCCAGATGTTCCGTGGAGCCGTACACTTGTGTGAATATTGAACCGAATCGCTCAACCAGGAGCTTGGCCTTGGCCGGGCTCATGGGGGCCGCGCCATACAACACCGTGCGCAATGAGGATAGGTCATACTCTCGTGCTTCGGGCATTTCCAAAAGGCGGTACGCCAGAGTCGGTACGATGAAGGCGTGAGAAATCTTCTCTTGCTGGATATAGCGGCACCAGTTCTCCAGACTGGGCTCGTTCATTGTTACCGTGCAACCACCGCTGAACAGAACCGGCAAAAGCATCATACCGCTGCCATGGCTAATGGGAGCTATATGCAGCATGCGGCAGCCATCGAAGAAATCCGGGTCTGGAAGTGTCAGGAAACTATCGCGGCACCCCAGAATGTTGTCGATTGAATACTTCGCGCACTTGCTGTCACCAGTCGTGCCTCCTGTAAAGCGCATGAGCACGACGTGCGTTCGATCATCGATTTCAATATCTGTGTTCTCTGTCGACGCGTTCGCCAAAAGATCGGGAAGGGCCAACACGCCTGAATATGGCTTGACCAGAGCATCCATCACAACAATCTGAATGCCGCGTTCGGTAAGCGGGCCAGCATGGGAGGCTAGGAGGTCATTCTCGATGAATGCGACTTTGGGCTTGACGATGTCGATCTGGCCAAGATGCGTTTCCAGGCTGTCGAGGTAGTTGGCATGACAACATGTTGCATAAGCTTTTGCAGCTGACCCCCAATGGAACAGGGAGAGATTGTCATTTTGCAGCATACAGACATATCGGTCGCCCGCGCCGAGATTCAGGTTTCCATTGAGAATATGTGCAATCTGATTGGTTATGATGTGATAGTCACGAAAACTCAGCCGGCGGCCACGCTCAAGATTCACAATCGCCTCACGATCTCCGAAGGATTCCGCGAGCCCTTGCATGACACGGCTGTAATTTACCCGCCCGCCTTCTGTCGAAACCAATGCTGCAGCAGAACTTGGAGCGACGTCAACAGGCATCAGTTCACGGTCATTGCGCTTTTTTGAGAAAATTCCGAACACAGAGACTGTCCTCCCTTTTGTCTACACCACCCTAAGATTGCTGCGTACAGGATCGATTTAAAGCAGCTTTTTAAATAGATTCAGCAACCAGCCCGTCTTCGAAGAATAGGGAGGCAGCAATTGGCTAAGCACACTGATCTTCGATTGTGAGAACACCGGCTTCAAATGACTGAACCGCTCGAAACTTCCCGGCCCCAAATAGGATCCGATCCCGCTTTGCCCGATGCCGCCAAATGGAAGACGGCGCTGGAAGACGTGCATCACCGTGCCGTTCAGGGTCACGCCGCCAGCATGGGTTTCGCCAAGGATTTTTCGTCGACCTGCACTGTCTTTACCGAAATAGTAAAGTGCCAGTGGCCGCTCGCCAGCATTGATGTACTCGATTACTTCGTCTTCCGTACGATAGGTCAGGATCGGCAGAATCGGCCCGAAAATCTCTTCCTGCATCAGCCCCATATCGCTTGCAACATTGGTCACAGCCAGCGGGGCTATTCGATGAGCAGCCTCGAACATGCCATCGCCACTGCCTGCGAGATTGGTCACTCCGGCACCTTTTGCGCGGGCGTCTTCAACCAGTCCCCGCAAACGGTCAAACTGCCGGTGATTTATAATGCTTGTATAGTCCTGATTGGCTTCGATCTCGCCAAAACACTTGTGCACCTGCCTGGCGAGCGCTGACACAAAGTCTTCTACACTCCCTTCTGGAACGAATGCGTAGTCGACACCGATGCACGTTTGTCCTGCGTTGAGGAGCTTGCCGAAAACAAGGCTCTGCGCGACTTCTGGAAAATGAGCACTTTTATCAATGATAATGGGGCACTTGCCGCCAAGCTCAAGCGTCACTGGTGTCAAATTGGCTGCGGCCGACTGGGCGACTTTTTTACCTGTATTGGGCGAACCGGTGAAGAGAATATGATCGAATGGAAGAGACGTCATCTGCTGCGCGACATCCGGGCCGCCGATTACCACTGCCATCTCTTCTTCTGAAAAATACTTGCGAACAAGACGCTGCGAAATTTCAGCTGAATGAGCCGAAATTTCACTTGGCTTGGCAATAATCCGGTTGCCAGCCGCCAACGCACCCGCCGCACCGGCGAATACTGTGCCATAGGGATAGTTCCAGGTTCCGAGAATGCCGACGACACCAAGGGGTTGCGGAATTAGCCGCGAAGATCCCGGCAATCCAAACGTGTCAGTTTTGACACTGCGCGGCTTCATCCAGTGTTTTAAATGGCGCCGTGCAAATTTCACATCCGACAGAACCAGCATGATGTCTGTCAGGATGGTTTCATACCGGCTGCGTATTCCGAAATCAGCCGTAACCGCGTTAATGAGTTCGTCTTCATGCGTCTCGAACATTTTCCCAAGACGAGCCAGCAGGTCCATCCGGGTTTCATAGCTGCAGGACACCTGCTCTCGCGTGAGGGAACGCTGCAGGGTGAATATCCTCTCAAGCTCGGTGATGCCGGTTTCAATCCCCACTATCTCGCCCTCAAACGTGTTGCCGCATCGAGGCGAATTGTTTCACCATTCAAGTATCCATTCTCGACGATGAACTGGCATGCGTGTGCAAATTCCATGGGGTCTCCGGCGCGGCGTGGCGCCTCGACAGTGTCGACCAGTGAAACGACCACCTTCTCACCCAGACTCTTCACCATCTGTGTCAAAAACAGCCCCGGTGCGATCGCGTTGACACGGACGCCGACGGCTCCGAGTTCCCGCGCCGCCGGCATGTTCATACCGATCACACCCGCCTTGGACGCTGAATAGCCGGCCTGACCTATTTGCCCTTCATAGGCGGCACCGGATGACACATTGATAACGACTCCCCGCTCGCCCAGATCGTCTGGTGCGTTCCTCGCCATGACGGCGACGCATTTACTCATGACGTTGAACGTGCCGACGAGGTTGACCATGATCACCTTGGTGAACTTGTCGAGCTGACAAGGGTTGCCGTCCCGGTCGAGAATTTTGGTCGGTGCCGGAATGCCTGCCGCGTTGACAGCAATCTGAATGGCCCCGAATTTCTCGACGGTATTTGTCACCGCATCCGCAACCGATTGATCATCGGTCACATCGACCTTGAAGAACTGGCAGACCTTGTTTCCAAGTTCGCCACAGAGCGCGTTTCCTGCGACTTCGCTCAGATCGAAGAGCGCGACGCGTGCGCCCTGCTCAACAAAACTGCGCGCCGCAGCAGCGCCTAGTCCAGAGGCACCACCTGTAACCACAGCGACTTTTCCATCGAGTTTCATGTTCGCAAGCTCCTGACCTGCTATTGTCAGCTTTCAACTGCTCAAGTCTGGAGCAGCCTCCCTTCGATGGAAAGGAGGCTGCTACAAGACGATCAGAAATTTATACGGCCTTCGGCACCAATCACGCGCGGCTCTTCGATCCAGCCAACATACACGCCCGGGCTGAGTGGCGCGTCGACCGAGGCGGTATAGGTGGCTTCATCGGTTAGGTTGCGACCGAATACACGGAATTCGTAGCGGCCAAACTCCACCCCGACATGAGCATCGAATTTCGTATATCCTTCCTGAAACGCGTTCGGGTCGAGGTCGCCATCCAGGAACATCTCGTCCTTGAAGTTGGCTCCAATCCGGGCATTCAGATCGAAATTCTCGAAACTGCGATTGAAGGCGAGATAGACGTTACCACTGAACTCGGGCGCAAAGGCCCCGCGTTCGCCGGCAAGGTCCTTGGTACCCACACCTGCAGAATCCGGGCATGTGCCCAAGCCCGTTTCGATCACTGAACACCCTGCCCCTGGGAAGGACTGGAATTCGTGATCGAGATAGGCGAACGCACCGCCAATCTCGATTTCGTCGCTGAGAAGGAACTGGCCATCAAGTTCCAGCCCCTGCACTTGAAGTTCAGCCGCGTTCCCAACCACGAAGCTTGTCCCACTCCACGAGGTTACCTGCAGGTCTTCTAACTCGCTTCGGAAAATGATTGCCCCGATGCGAGCACGGTCACCCATGAACTGGTGCTTGATACCAGCTTCCCAAGCCGTGACTTTCTCATCCTCAAATTCATGACCCGGACGCGGGCTCCCATCCGGTTCCGCCGTGTCAGGACTGAAATTGTAACCACCAGATTTATAGCCAGTGGAATAGGAAATATAGGCCGACCCGTTGTCAGCATACTGCCAGCGCAGTTTTACAGATGGATCAAGATGATCTTCTGTTCGCGTATCGTTGAGGTCAGCAGCAAAGCGGTTGAGCAATGCGGCAAAAGTCGTTGCAGAGTTCAATCCATCTGCACCCCCAACAGTAGCGGCGGCGGTTAGATATTCGGTTAGATCGGCAGACCCGATCGTGTCTGCGGGTGTGACAAGGCCAACGAAGTCTCGGGGTGTGCCGGCTCCAACAACAACACTCTTATCGATGCTCTTCTCATCTTCGGAGTAACGCAAACCTAGTTCAAGTGTGACGCTGTCGGTCAGGTCAATGCCAAGCTCGCCAAAAAGCGCAATCGTTTCGGCTTGTTGATCGAAGAAAGTGCGTTGAGCAACGTTAACAATACCGCCGGGCAAAATCGATGTTGGCAAAACGCCAAATGTGCCATTGAACGCCGTTGTCTCTTCAATATAAGCATCCTGGTTTTCATAATACAGCCCGCCCAAGAAATTTATGCGCCCATCCCAGTCTGTGGCAATGCGAAGTTCCTGGCTAAACATGTCCAGTTCTTCTTCATCAAGATTGTGAATGAAGCTGACAGGCAGAAAATCCACATCGTGATGTTGAGCGAAATCGAAAGAGGAGTAGCCAGTAATCGAAGTGAGGGTAAAGTTATCGAACTCCCATTCTGCCTTCACAGATCCGCTCAATGATTCAGTTGTCTCCGTGTCGGAGATTGGAGGGTCGCCGACACGGAATGCGGGATTGCCGTTGAAGCTGACATAAGCGGTATCTCCAGTAGAAACTCCAAAGTCTGGATGAAGCATTTGTGAGAGCGCTATCGTGCTAGGCGTCGGCAGGCGATCATCAATCGCATTAATGGTAAGCTCCTTACCGACCCCGTCCATTTCAAGATAGCTCAGTTTCGTCTCAACGTTTAAACTCTCCGTTGGTTGCCAGGCGAGCGTCGCCCGGGCGAACATGTCTTCGCGCTCGGCTTCGTCGCGATCAAAGACACGGTTCTCAACATATCCGTCAGTCGTCGTATAACGAATTGCCAACCGGCCTGCCAAATTATCCGCCAAGCCCGCGGAAAAGACGCCCGAGTAGCTTTGCGTATTGAATTCTGGTTCCCAGGCGACACCGACCCAACCATTGAGTTCTTCCCCGACTTCTGGCGAGGCCGTTTCAAGCTTGATCGCGCCAGCAACCGTGTTCTTACCGAATAGAACGCCCTGGGGCCCACGCAGAACCTCGACTTGCTGCAGGTCGAACTGGGACTGTGAGAATTGGCGGCTGCGCGGCTGATAAACGCCATCCACATAAAGGCCAACCGATTGCTCGAACCCCTTGTTGATTCCGGATCCGACACCTCGGATAAAGATGTTCGAGGTTTGCGCTCCCCGACCGACCTGCAGGCCCGGCACGCGCGCGGAAATCTGCTCAAGGTTCGTGACCCCTTGCGCTTCCAGCTCTGCTCCGGAAACGGCGGTCACGGCCACTGGAGCATTGATCAGCGTCTCGTCCCGTTTACGTGCCGTAACAGTCACTGTTGTCAGTCTTGCTTCCCGCTCCGCTTCTGTTTCGGCAGGGACATCTGCCACTTGCCCATAGGCTGGCGCGGCAAGGGCAATGGCGATCGGCAAAATTGCTGCGCCGCTTAAATTGAATCTAAACTTCTGGTTCATATTTATCCTCCCAAGAGCCCTTTTGTTCTCCGTGTTTCCGTTCCACGCTATGATGCATAAGGACGCGAAAGTAGATTATGAAATCTGGTGAAAGATCGCTCTGTTAGAGTCATACCAGTTCACGCCAACAGATCGTCATTCCGCGATACGAGAGAGCCTTAACGGTTAAAAATAGGGGAGACTATCCTTGTACTTACCGATGAACAATCGGAGTCTGGGACAGTCTAGGCGGAACCAAGGCAAGGCTGGGACTGTTGCAGTCACTGATACCGGCCAGGCCAATACCTGTCGATAAACGACCGGTATGAGCATCTTTCTCTTAGCCTAACATCAGTCGTCGGAGACTACGGATCCTGGTTCTTTCAACCTGACCATCCGCCTCGCCACCTGCTGCACGAAGTGATCATATCTGCGCTTGCCCAGCGCATGCGCGGCCTCTCGCTCAGCCTCTGGCAAAGGCTCCATACGCGTGAGCCAGTACAAGACATATTGGGCAAGTGTTTCTGTGCAGAGTCGAATGTCGGTTTCAATCCGGTCCTGGCGCGCATCGTACCTGTCCATGCGTGTAAGAAGCTCACTATCACGCCGCTCGACCTGATCGGGATGGAAGTATTGCATGAGAGCCATCTCGATGATGGCCGTCATACTTGCGTCGTGCAGGCTTGCCTCTAGCACCAGCTTCTCCCAAAGCGCATCAGTAACGCGAATGTTAATTCGATTTCGTTTCATCGCTCACCACCCCGGTATCACATCCTGATCGACTTCATCGAGCGCCAGCGCCTGGCGCACAGCGTCGAGGTGCTGAGCCACCGCCGGATCGGCAGGATCATCTTCCACTTCATGACCTCCGGGTTCCCCAATATTGTGACTCAGCACATCTTCGCGCTCCAACTGGTGGCGCAATTCTCGGCCGGCGTCGTCATCCGACACTGTAGCCATGCTACCCTCTTCGAAACCTTGCTCTGCGATGAAATCTGACCATTCCGACGTGTTCTTACTATCGTCTGGCTCGCAAGCAGCCGGTGACAGAACCCGCGTCGTGAAATTCCGGTCCTCAAAATAGCGCAGCTTGTCTGCGAGCACGGGCGCAGCGCCTGACACCATGACCACTTCCCTGTCGGGCGGGAGCTGCATGATCTCACCGGGCGTCAGCAACTGGCGCTGGGTCTCCTGACGCGACACCATCATGTGCGATAACCAGGGTGCCAATCTGTGGCCTGTATAGTTTTTCTGGGATCGCTGTTCTGTCTTGGTTCCGAGCGCTTCGGATATCCGCTTGGCCGTGCGCTCATCGTTGGTCGCGAAGGCGACCCGCACATGGCAATTGTCGAGAATTGCATTGTTCGGCCCATAAGCTTTTTCGATCTGGTTCAGGGATTGCGCAATCAGAAAGGCGCGAACACCGTACCCTGCCATAAAGGCGAGCGCACATTCAAAAAAATCGAGCCGCCCCAAGGCCGGGAACTCATCCAGCATCAGAAGCACTTTCCGGCGACCCGAATCTGGAAGCGTCTCGGTCAGCCGCCGCCCGATCTGATTGAGCACCAGCCGCATAAGTGGTTTCGTCCGCGACAAATCCGAGGGCGGAACCACAAGATAAAGCGAGACGGGCCGCGCTCCCTCCACCAGATCGCTGATCCGCCAATCGCTCTCAGATGTAACTGCGGCCACCACAGGATCACGGTAAAGCGACAAGAAACTGAGCGCCGTTGACAAAACGCCTGAGCGTTCATTCTCAGCCTTGTTCAGAAGTTCGCGTGCCGCCTGAGCGACAACGGGGTGAACCGACCGCGCCCCGTCCCCGCGGGCGAGATGCTTTGTGTTCATCATCCGCGAGAGCGTTTCCTTGAAGGGCCGCGAGGGATCCGACAAGAATGACGCACATCCTGCCAGCGTCTTGTCTTTTTCGGCGTAGAGCACATGCAAAATGACGCCAACCAGCAAAGCATGTCCGGTCTTCTCCCAATGGCTGCGGCGCTCAAGCGAGCCTTCCGGATCCACAAGGATGTCGGCAATATTCTGTACATCGCGTACTTCATTCGGTCCGCGCCGAACTTCCATCAACGGATTATATCGCGGGGAGTTCACATCCGTTGGATCAAACCGGATGCATGGGCCGAGTTTCGAGCGCCAGCCTGATGTCAGGTCCCAGTTCTCGCCCTTGACGTCATGAATGACAGCGCTTCCTGTCCAGGACAGCAACGTCGGAACAACAAGGCCAACCCCTTTACCAGACCGCGTTGGCGCGAAAGCAAGCACATGTTCCGGGCCGTCATGACGGAGATATTTGCCTTTCCACGTACCAAGGAAGACGCCGTCACCGCCCAGCAGTCTCGCCCGCACAAGATCGCGGCGGCCTGCCCACCGCGATGAGCCGTAGGTCGTCACGCGGCGTTCCCAGCGCGAACGCCAGACCGACCCGACAACCGCCGCCAGAATGCCGAGCAGGCCGCCACTTGCCGAAATCGCCCCACCTTTGGCAAAAACCTCCGGGGCATACGCCTCATAGGCATACCACCATTGGAACAGTCTCCAGGGCCGATAGACTGGCTGTCCGTCCAACACGAACCATGGCCGCCCGAGCGCTGCCTGATAGCCAAGCTCATGCGCAACCCATTGCGTCGCTCCCCACAGGGTCAGCACAATTATCGATAGCACAATGAGAAACTGGCCAATCAGGATTTTGGACGGCGACATCGATCGTCATACTCCGCGTGATAAAAACGCACCCAATGTCTCGCGTCTTTTATCGCCCGCACAGTGAGAATGGCGGCAAATGCCGGCAACACTTTGCAAAAGCGCTATCGCGACAGGCCTCGCCCTCTGCCGGATGGAAATGACCAGGACAGATTTTTTGCCTTTTGTTCGATGATCAGGGATCGTCCCCGGTGTCGCTCCATTTCCGGCCGCCACGGCACCAGCGCAAAAGTTGTCTCACTTCCAATGAGCGCTCTTCGCCCGGACGCGAGATCGACGGTCTTTTCAAACTTGCCTTCAAATTGTTCACCTTTTGACAGCGTAACCTGAGATCTGCCGCTCCTTTCCGCTTCAAAGGCGCCTGCTCGCCTGAGCTCTTCTTCTCGGAGGCGCTTACGTGTCTCATCTGAGAGCTGACCTTCATCCGCCCTAAGCAATCCTCGGTCACGCAAGAAGCTGAGACGGGCCAGCTGCGCCTTGGCAAATCTCCTGTACGGATTTGCCGCCTCTGCAATCCTTCCATCCAGCCACGTCTCAGCATGGGCCTTGGTCTGGGCGTCCAGTGTCATCCAAGACCGCACCTTGAGCTTTGTGCGCCCACCTTGTCTCGTTTCATATTGCGTCGCCTTGTCCAAATAGTCCTCACCAATCTCCCAGACGCCATCCTTGCGGCGCGTCACAAATCCCGCTCGCCTTAAGGCTTCGAGCCGTCGTTTGTGAGCTTCCCGGTAATTGTGAGACGCGGTTGGTTCGGCCTCAGCGTGCAGCGCGTCAGAATAGTATCCGCCTGTCTGCCCGGCTATCTGTGCAATGACCTTATCCGAGGCTCGCGGCGCGGGCTGAGACGGTGCGACTTCAACAATTGCCCCGCGTGGTGGCAAACCACCGGGCTCTACGCCGCCAGCAGGCACATGCCAGCGCGTACCTTCAAGGTCTTCGATCAGAAGGAAGCGCGTACCGCGCAATTCATCGTCTGGTCCCTGAGACAAGACAACACCTGTTATTGGCTTCGCATCACTCGGCCGTTCTTCAAAGAAACGTACGCCCCGCGCAGTCTCTCCAGGTTCCAGACCCGCGCTGAGCGTTCGGACAATATCGCCGCGCCGTCCCATCGCTTTTAGCGCGGTCTGCCAGCCTTCTTTCAGCTGCCAGACGCCTCGGCTCGTTTCAGTTGCAAAATGCAGACTTTCCAAATGCCGCAAGCGCTGAAGCTGAAGGCTCCGGCGAAAGCGATCACCGGAACGATGGGCGGGTGCAACCTCAATCCAGTTCGCAACTGCCTGTTTCTCAAGCTCCCGGTCCAGCGATGTGAACCGATCCTGCGTCGCTTCATGTTGTTGGGCAGCGGCGATCTCCAAGTCGCGGCGAGGTCCGAGCAAACCTGTCACGATCTGCTTCGCGCGTCCCCTGATTCCCTTCGTCAGATAATTTCTGGCAATCACAAGATCCTTGCCGCGAGCATCTTTGCCCCTGATGACAATATGGGTGTGAGAGTGGCCTGTATTGTGGTGATCGACGGCAACCCAGTCGAGCGGTGTCCCAAGATCACGCTCCATCGCAGCCATCAGCGCGCGTGCACTGGTCTTTAAGTCGCCGAGCTCGGCGCCATCTTCTGCTGAGACCGTCAGCCTGAACTGGTGCCGGTCATTTCCACTGCGCTCGGCAAATGCCCGGCCATCAATGTCGTCACCCTCAGGCCCATACAGTTTGCCACCGCTGCCATCGCGCTCAACGCCGTCACGCTGGATGTATCGTACATGCTCAGAAAATGCGCGCACACCACCCCCTCCCCGCGCCCGTGCAATATGGACTTTCACAATGACGCGGCGCATGCGTGCGCGGCTGATCTGCCGAAGCGTTTGCATTGCTTGCGGCGTCGCCCCATTTCCGCGGCCATTATTGCGTCCGGTAAAACCGCGCTTGCTTGACGGTCTACTAAGCCGGGCGGCAACTCGTTTCACCTGACGCCGAAATGACTTCCCACCAGCCTCGCCGCGATCTCGGATACGCCCAAGGCGCGGGGTGAAGTCACTGTCCCCTTTCATCTACGCCGATACCGCGCGTATGACACCCAATCCCCAATGTTCATGGGAAAACACACATAACCTGTATGTCGCAAATTGCGGCAAAAGGCGACGAAAAAAAGACGTGCAGACAAGGCATTAGATGGACGTGTACGTACATCCTTTAATCTTGCCCGTTCGGGTTCGCTGGCCCATCCCATGCCACCTTTCGCCGCAAATTGCCGCCATATGCCGGAATACGCCGCCATCTCTGATCACCGCCAAGCAAGGATCAGACGCGCCACGCCAACGAGATCATGGATTTCAACGGGTCCGAAATAGCGTCCATCGAGGGAGTCCGGGTGCGCATTCATCAGGAAGAGCTGGTCTTGCCCAAGCACCATACAGCCCTCCCAGGACGGCAAATCCCGCCCCGAAGAGTCTCGCAATCGCGCCTCTCCCCCGACTTTTCCATTGATCAGAAGCTGCGTGTCCCAACGGCAGATTTCATCGCCGGGCAGCCCTGCAATCTGCTTCAATAAAGGCCAATCCCGCCCGACAAATCCTTGGGTCTGAGCCCACTGCGCGTCATCGCTTCTGGCTGAGACGACGACCCATCGGCCAAGGGTGAATGGCTCGTCGCTCAGCCAGTACAGCCCTTGCGGCGCGCTGCCGGTCCGGTTCCAGATCAGCCGATCCTGAGGCGTAAAAACTGCGCCGAACAGGGCGAGCCCGATGCCCAGAAGGCCAACGCCGATCACACGTTTCCGCCGTCTCATGACCGCAGTGGCTCGCCGGTCGAGGCCCATCTCTGGCGGTTAGACCAGTCCACCAGATCAGCTCTCGTGTAGTAGACGCGCCAGCCATGCTTGCGGTAGATCGGCCCGCGTCCCTGATAGCGGTAATGGCTGAGGGTGATGGGCGACAGGTTCAGAAATTCTGCCGCCTCGATAGCGGTCAGAAGCTCGGGCAGCTCCTCACGCTGTGGCGGTTTCCGGTTATCTTTGGCCATGATGTCAGGCTCCTTCTCGTGGCTGTAAAGTCCACGAAAAGGATGCCGCCAGACGCCGCCATTTGTAGCCGCAAAAAGCGCATGCGCAATTTTTCACCTGCCTGTTTACCATTGTTTCTACACGCAAAAACCGCCCCGGAGCTGATCTCCGGAGCGGCTCGCTTGCGATGGATCTGCCCCCTAGTCCCGCGGGTTCCAGAGGATCACGTGGCGGCCTTTCTTGCCTTTCACAGGGGCGAGGTTCGCGTAGATCTTGCGCGGGCCGATCTGCGGGTCTGCGAGGGTGATCGAGACATATTCGCGCCCTGATGCCTTGGCTTTGCGAAGCCATCCGCCGCCGATTTCGGTCGAGGTTTCTCCGGCGAAGATGCGGTAGTCGGGCTGTCCGTCGGCGGCTTTCTCCGCGTTCTTCTCGATGCGGATGGCAGCGGTGAGGTTCATCATTGCAAGAGCGCCTTCGAAGCCGGTTTTGGTTTCGCTGACATATCCGAGTGCGTTGGCCATGGTGATAGTTCCTTTCGTTTCTGATCGTGTCCCGGAGACCCCTTGTCCCCGTCGACGCCGGACCGAAAGGACGGCGCAGGGCGGGCCTGAACCGCTCGCGGGCGAAACGCAGTGGAGCACCGGCCCGGAGAAGAATTTTGATCGGCGAGGAGCCGCAAAGCGGCGGGGAAAATTCTTCGCATGGGCCGGTTTCAAGGCCCGACAGGCGTCGTCCAGGTCACACGGCATGAGACGGGAACAAGGGGTTCGGAGCGCATCAGGTGGAAACGGAAGGAACTGCGCTACCTGCCAGTCGTCATTGTATCAGCGAACATCGACCGGCACGGAAACTGGCTCGGCCAATGCCATTCTCAGCTCCGTGAGAGCGCATCGATAAGTCCGCATTCGAGATCGCCATCGCTTTGGCAGGCCTTTGTCAGCTCCGCCAGACGCCGTTCCAGACGACGCAGATCGGCGATGCGGTTTCGCACATCCGATCGGTGACGTTCTGCAATCTCAAAAGCGTCCGCGCAGCATCCAGGTTCGGTCGCAAGGCCCATCAACGAACGCACATCATCGAGAGGAAAGCCAAGGTCGCGCGCCCGCCGGATGAAGCGCAGGCGCTGGATTGCACCACCGTCATAGAGCCGCCTACCGCCATCGCTGCGGGGAGGTTTCGGAACAAGACCGATCTTTTCATAGTAGCGGATCGTCTCGATATGGACGCCCGTTTCCTCGCTCAATCGCCCGATTCTGAACCCGGTCATGAAATTGCCTCTTGCTTCTGTAGCGGCTACAGATTGTAGGCCATAAAGATGACCGCTGAAACTGACAACGATGTGACTGTGACCAAGGCGTCCCGCGCCAATGGCTGGCTGGCGGGCGGCGGCGTCCTCGGCGGCTTTTTCGCCTTCCTTGGGGCCTCGTGCTGCGTGCTGCCAATCCTGCTTGTAAACCTTGGCGTCAGCAGCGCGCTTGTCGCCAATCTTGGCTTCTTCGCCCGCTACAAGAACGCCTTCATGATCGTTGCAATGCTCCTGCTTGCAGGTGCCATTGTTTTCGCCTTGCGCGGCGGTCGGCGTCCGAAGACGCGGTTCTGGATCAGTGTCTCGGTGGCTGTCCTGCTGCTCGTGGGCGCATGGATATTGCCGTCTTATGAAGGAGCGTTGCTGCGATGGCTGAACCTCAGATGAGCGATGGCTTTGAGCCCTCTTCGACGCTGACCTGTCCCCAATGCGGACATCGGTCCAAGGACCTTATGCCCACTGACGCCTGCCAGTATTTCTATGACTGTAAGGGATGCGGGGCGCTGCTGAAACCGCTTCCAGGAGACTGCTGCGTCTATTGTTCCTTCGGCGATGTGAAATGCCCGCCGATCCAGATGGGTGATTGCTGCGGCGGGTAATGGGCGTTCAGAGGTCGGGTTCGGAGCGCATCAGTTGGAAACGGATGAACCGAAGCTGGCCGCCATTTCGGAAAGCCAAGCGAGACCCAAAGACGAGCGATTTTTTTCGGCGCGGTTCAATCAATGAACCCTCTGCCTGTGCCTAGGCAGCATCAATCAGTGCGCGTAAAACCGCCCGGCGACTGTCACCGGGCGGCTCCGTCATCCGCCTGACGAGGAGACTGAACCGTCAGGCGGCGTGTGGCCGATCGAAGGCTTGCGTCGCGGCTCCATCAATGTCTTCGCCGCGCTCGAACAGCCCCGCGACCCGTGCCCATGCGTCTGCGGGCGGTGAACCTGCCCCCTCGACAAGGCGGGCGGGCGGCACCTGCATCCATGCGGGCCGCCAGTCGGGATTGGGCTCGCATCCATGACCCATGATCCGGTTGCCGATGATTGCTTTCTGGACCTTTGCAGTGTCGCTGGCGCAACTCTCCGCGAGTGACTTCGAGCCGATGTCAGCGACCATGGCATTGATCGCGCGCTTGTCGCGCAACAAGTCGAAGAAGGCTGCGTCTGGTTTCCAGTAGGCGGATAGGTCCGTCTCGCAGACATGCAGCACGGCCTCGACAACCGGCCCACCTGCTTCCAGCGTCTGCGCCATGGTGAAGGCCAGAACCTCCATGACTTTCTCGTCCGACATGGCGAGCAAGGCGGCGAAGATTTCGCAGAGCCGGTAGGCGTCGCCATTGCGCCGCGCCTCGGCCGACACGCCCCGCGCCTCAAACAGGGAAGCGATGCGGGCGCGCTTTTCCTCTATCTCGGCAGCGGCTTTTGATGCCTCAAGGCTCGCGCGCGTGTCCTCCTTGCGGCTTGTGCATTCATGGGCGCGGACTTGCCAGAGCGCGCTGCCGGTCATGGCGTGGGCCACCATCAGGCGCAGCGCGATGGCAGGCTGGCCCGCAAGGCTTGCCGTCGCTGCGCCATGACGATGCAGGAGAATGTATTCCGCCAGCGGGCCGGACATTTCGGGTTTGACGGGCGCGGCAGGCGCATCGTCCTTGCCTGTCTTTGCCGTCTCCTGTCGCCGCGCCTCGGCCTGTGAAATGAAGCCCTCATGGAAGGTCACTGTGCCGTCATGGCGTAGCTCGACATAGACCTTGCCGCCCTGGCGTTTGGTGCGCGTCTGGTGATCCCAGCGATGGAAGAAGGCCCCGCGCTCAAGGCAAATGACATCCTTCCAGCCGTCTGCAATGTAAGTCTCGACGCGGTGCGCCACAGCGGCTGACTGCGCCTTCCAGAAGGCGTCGGGATCGGCAAACACGCCATGCTCGCCGAACAGGTCGGCGGTGATCTGGCCCTCATAGTCTGCAATGTCGAACAGCGCCTTGTCGGTCGTGATGATCGCCCCGCCCGTGATCCATGCCTTACAGTTCCGGCCACGAGGCGCGCGTTCGTCCTCGCTCTCGTAAAGCCGCAACCATTCGGCCTGCTGGTCTGGCGTGGCGAGTGTCAGGGCGCGGATCGTCTCGCGGTCGATCTCGTCCTCGGCGTAGAGTTTTCGGATCGGTTCAGCGAGTGAAGCCAGCGCCAGAACGCGGCGCACCAGAAGCTCGGTGACGCCAAAGAAGCCAGCGATCTCGTCCACGCTGCGCCCCTCATCGTGCAGGCGCTTAAAGGCGGTGTACTGCTCCATTTCCGACGCTGGCAAGCGTCCGACATTCTCGATGACGGACGCGGCAATGGCGCTCGCGGCGTCTTCCTCGGTCATGATCGCGCAGGGGACTTGCGGGGTTTCACCCGTCTCCTTCTCGATCTCCTTGAGGGCAAAATAGCGCCGCCGTCCGGCGACGACGCCATAGTGATCGCCTTCCTTGCGCACCAAGAGCGTTTGCCGGACTCCACTCTCGCGGATCGACGGCAGGATGTCGGAGACGTCCGGCTTCTTGCGGCTGTGGCGCATGTTGAGTTTGGAAATCCGAAGCTCGGACAGGGGGATAGTTTTGAGAATGGGCTGGGCCATGATCTGGCTCCTTTTCGATTGAGGGGTTTGTGGATTGGGGGCGCGCCGTCACGCGCGCACCCCGCTGGTTTCCAGCGCCGCGCAAAGGCGGCGGGCGGCGGCGCGCCCTGCGTCCAAGGCTTCGGGCAGAAGCTCCTGCGCGACCTTGGTGAGATAGGCATTGTCGCTACCCGGATAGTTCGCTTCGATGCCCCAAAGGCTGGCGGCATGGGCGTCCAGCGTGACACCCTCCAGCGCCACGGACAGAACGATCCCGCAATAGAACCATTCATCCGTGCGCCATGCTTCCATGACGGCTTCGGCGCGGGCCTGCGCCTCGGCGAAGCGCTGGCGATGGTTCGGACCGGGACCGATAAATCCCGGTGCGTCCTTGTAGAGTGATGGCCAGAATCCGTCCTGGCGCTCGTCGGGCGCATCGGGACAATCATCGCGCACAATCCGCGCGGTGATCTCGAAGCCTGCGACCTCGCAAGAGATGCTGTCGCCCTCGCAGACAAAGTTCTGGAAGCGTTGCGTGAAGGTCATCGTGCGCCCTCCGTGAAGAGTCCGGCAATCGCGATCCAGTGCGGGCCGTAGACGGCATGTTCGCCGCATTCGTCGCATGGATAAGCGCTCGCATCGGGTTCGCAGCACTCGCGCGGGGCGCGGCAGGCCAAGCAGAAGCCTTCTGACCAGTCGTCAGCCTGCTGCAGTTCTTCCAAAGTGAAGCGATAGCGGGTGGTTTCGGGAGTCATGTCCAAGCCCTCCGCTATCGTGACCAGAAAATGTGGACTTCATCGAAGCCCGTCTGGAACACCATGATCTCGCCATTCAGCGCCATGTCGCGGGCAAGGGCCTGCCAGTCGATATAGTAGCGAAGGCTTTCGGGAATCTCGGTTCCCGTGTCCTCGTGCAGCTGTTCGGCAAAGTCCGCCGCGCTGCGATACTTGCCCGCATAGTCCTCGAAGGCGGCGCGCGCCTCGGCGAGATCGTCGCCGAAATGACTCATGAGTTTCGCGCCAAGCTCGCCATGTTCCTCGATGAAATCGGCAAGCGCGCACACGGTTTCGAATGAGGCGTATTCGGAAAGGTTCGCGCCCTCGAAGCCTTCATAATCGTGGATCGCCCATTCTTCGGCGTCGGGCTCCGGTGAGTCCGCCAGCATGGCGCGAACCTGTTCCCAAATCTCGTCAGGGGTGGTCGCCTCGATCCATCGGCCATGCAGGCAGCCGGAATTGTAGGCTGCAAGGCATGCCACGTAGATGCGCGGGCTATCGGGTCGCGCGGGTGCAGCGCTGGCTGCAAGAGGTGCAGCGTTTGCGAGTTGGTCAGTCATGTCAGTCTCCTTCCCCGCCCTCGTTCTTTTCCCGACAGTCGGGTGGGCGGCGAGGAGGTGCTCAGCCGGAGCGCATCAGGGCGGCGCGCAAGGGGAAGCTGTAGGTATGACGCCAAAAGACGATGAGAGATGACAAAGTCCCGCCCCCTTGCGCGACGACCGCGCTCTGGCAGACGCACCGTCCGCCCACCTGACTGATGGGAACAGATATTGAGGCGGAGGGAGGCTGGGGTGGCCATGTGAGCACGCTGAACGCGAGCGACACCCCAACGCCGTTTCCCGGTTGTGCTATTTCCCGATTCTGCCTAATTTTCTCAAACAGGCTGATTTCGGCTCAAGGGGCGGTCATGGAAACCGACATTCTGACCATCAAGGAAGTGGCGGAATATCTGCGCATTACGGAGAAAACCGCCTACCGGCTGGCCTCCGAGCGCAAGATACCAGGCTTCAAGGTCGGCGGCTCCTGGCGGTTCCGCAAGGGTGAGATCGATGCCTGGATTGACGAAGATGCGCGCAAGCGCGCCAAGGGGGACAAGGATACATGACGGCCAGTGCAACACCCGACATCAAATCGCTCAGCGGGTTCGTCTGGTCGATCGCTGAAATCCTGCGTGGGGATTTCAAGCAATCGGAATATGGCAAGGTGATCCTGCCCTTCGTGGTCATGCGGCGACTGGACTGCATCCTGGAGCCGACCAAGACGGCGGTGCTCGCCGCTCACAAATCGCTGCCCAAAGGCGTCGATGAAGAGACGCAGGACATGATCCTGTTTGGAGCGGCCGGCGACGGGATCAAGGTCTACAACACGTCAGAGCTCACCTTCGACAAGCTGCGCGGGCAGGACGCCCGGCAGCTGCATGCCAACCTCATCGACTATATCCGCTGTTTCTCGCCCAATGTGCGTGACATCTTCCTTGAGAAGTTCCTGTTCACCGAACAGCTCAAACGGCTGAATGACGGCAAGATTCTCTGGCAAGTGTTCGAGCGGTTCTGTGAGATCGACCTGCACCCATCCGCCGTCACCAATATCGAGATGGGCTATCTGTTCGAGGAACTGATCCGGCGCTTCTCGGAAATCTCCAATGAGACGGCGGGGGAGCATTTCACGCCGCGCGAGGTGATCCGGCTGATTGTCGAACTTCTGATCGCCAATGACGACACCAAGCTCACCCGGCGCGGCATCATCAGGCAGATTTACGACCCGGCCTGCGGCACGGGCGGCATGCTGGCCCTCGCCGAGGAAGCCTTGAAGCGGTTCAACGATTCGATCCGCGTCGAGCTATTCGGGCAGGAGCTCAACGGCGAATCCTTCGGCATCTGCAAGTCCGATATGCTGGTCACGGGCCACAACCCCGAACAGATCGCCTTCGGCAATACGCTTACCGATGATGCGCACGGGAACCGCAAGTTCCACTACATGCTGTCCAATCCGCCCTATGGCGTGGACTGGAAGAAGTATCAGGACCCGATCAAGGCGGAAGCCGCCAATCAGGGCCATGCCGGGCGGTTCGGCGCGGGCACGCCGCGTATTTCCGACGGCCAGCTCCTCTTCCTGCAACACATGATTTCCAAGATGCGTGACGACGAGGACGGCTCGCGCATCGGCATCGTCATGAATGGATCGCCGCTCTTCACGGGCGGCGCCGGCTCGGGGGAAAGCGAAATCCGCCGCTGGATGCTGGAGAATGACTGGGTCGAGGCGATTGTCGCCCTGCCGACAGACCTTTTCTACAATACCGGCATCCAGACCTATGTATGGCTCCTGACCAATCGCAAGCCGAAGGCGCGCGAGGGCAAGGTCCAGCTGATCGACGCGTCGGGCGAACGCTTCTGGACCGGCATGCGCAAGTCGCTTGGCTCCAAGCGACGGGAAATCCCCGAAACGGCGCGCGACCAGATTGTCCGGCTCTATGCCGATTTCCTCAATGGCGAGAGCGGCGAAGGCGACGTCGCCAAGATCTTCGACACCAGCGATTTCGGCTATCGCGAAATCCGCGTCGAGCGGCCCCTGCGCCTGCGATTCGATGTGACCGAAGAAACGCTCAATGCCCTCAGCGGCCAGAAAGCGTTCGAGAAGCTGGACGCTGCCGAGCAGGACGCCATCCGCAGCACCATCGCCAGCGCCTTTTCCGGTCAGAGTTTCACCGACCGCGCTGTCTTCCTCAAAGCGCTGAACAAGGCGCTGAAAGCCAAGGGCATCAAAGTCGGCTCGCCGGTGATGAAGGCCATAGTCGAGGCGCTTGGCGCGCGGGATGAGACGGCCGAAATCTGCCGCGACAAGGACGGTAATCCGGAGCCGGACACGCAGCTGCGCGACCATGAGCTTGTGCCGCTCAAAGAAGACTGGCGGGATTATTTCGCGCGCGAGGTCAAACCCTTCGCGCCCGACGCCTGGGTCGATCAGAGCTATACCGACGACAGTGACAAACAGGTTGGCCGGGTCGGCTATGAGATCAATTTCAACCGATATTTCTACACCTATACCCCGCCGCGCCCGCTCGAGGAGATCGACGCTGAGCTGAAGACCCTCGAGGCCGACATCGCCGCACTCCTGAAGGAGGTGGTGGCATGAGGTCGCAGAATTTTGATGCTCGAGCTTATTGCCATGTTAACCGGGCTGGGCCATATATCGACGTAATAAGACCCGCCACGCCTCGGACGAAGTTTCGGCTTCGCACTGCGCACCCTGGCGGGTTTCTTCGTTTTAGCGCCTTGTTTTCATTGAAAGCGGGGCGTGCATGAAGTTCACCAAACCCGCCCTTTCCATCGCTGACCAGATCGCGCTGATCGAGCGACGCGGCATGGCTGTGCCGGACCGCGCGCGGGCAGAGCACTATCTGCGCCATATCAGCTATTACAGGCTGCGGGCCTATTGGCTGCCCTTTGAAACCGCCGCCGAGGCCGATGGCGACCATGCGTTCAGAAATGGCGCGAGCTTTGACGACGCCGTCGCCCTCTATGTTTTCGACCGCCAGCTGCGCCTGCATGTCATGGACGCCGTAGAGCGGATCGAGGTCTCGCTGCGCGGCGCCTGGGCGCATCACCTCGCCACCAAGTACGGGCCGCATGGCTATATCGATGGCACCCTGTATGGACGCCAGGATCATTACGCGAAGGCGCTCGCAAGCCTAATCAACGAAATCGAGCGCTCCCGCGATACCTTCATCGAACACTATCGCGCGAAATATGACGATCCGGAATTGCCGCCCATCTGGATGGCGGCGGAGGTCATGTCGCTCGGACAATTGTCAAAATGGCTCGGCAATCTGAAACTCCGTGCGGACCGTCAGACCATCGCGAAGCCCTATGGGCTGGACGAGAAAGTGCTCGTGTCGCTCGCCCACCATCTCGCCCATGTCCGCAACATCTGCGCCCATCATGGCCGCCTGTGGAACAAGCAGTTCACGGTGACGATGAAGCTGCCCCAGTCACCCGCAGCGCTGAAGCTCGCGATGAACCCAGCTTCTAGCCGCCGCCTGTACAATACGCTCGCCATCATTGGTTATCTCATCGGCATCATCGCGCCCGGCTCAGACTGGCGGCGAAAGCTCATCACGCTGATCGAGGAAACCCCGCTCGCAGATACCGCTGCCATGGGCTTCCCCGCAAACTGGCAGCAGATGCCAGCCTGGAGGGTAGCGGCATGACCTTTCAATATGTTCCGATTGGCGCAGTATTTGACATTAAAAACGGCGCCACGCCGTCGTCCGGTAACGAGGAATACTGGGACGGTGACGTGGCTTGGGTAACCCCAGCGGATCTAGGTAAACTGGGGAGTCGCTATATCGAAAGCGGTCAGCGCAACATTTCCACAAGCGGTTACGCAAGCTGCGGGACACAAATGGTTCGTCCCGGTGCAATTATTCTCAGCATCAGAGCGCCGATCGGCCATATGGCCATCGCGACTCAACCGCTGTGTTTCAATCAAGGTTGCAGAGGCCTTGAACCGCGAGGCCCCATAATTTCGGAATACGCATTCTGGGCATTGAACGCTGCAAGACCAGAGCTTGAGGCTTCAGGACAAGGCACAACATTTATCGAACTCGCTCGGAGCAAGCTCCGTGCGGTAAAAATTCCACTTCCCGACCACGAGACCCAGCGCGCCATCGCCGACTTCCTCGACCGCGAAACCGCCCGCATCGACCAATTGGTGGAGAAGAAGCAGGCGCTGGTTGCGGCTCTGAAACAGAAAATTACAGATATCGCTGATCTCTTGGCCACTGGGGCGGAAGACCCGCACCGCGCACGAACATCGGTCGATAGTCCATGGCTTTCAGAGATACCGACTGACTGGCAACTCGTTCGCGCAAAATTTTTGTTCAAAGAAATGAAGCGTCCTGTCGAAGTAGAAGATGAGGTCATCACGGCGTTCCGCGATGGTCAGGTTTGCTTGCGTTCTCGACGCCGGACTGAAGGATACACATTTGCCGAATTGGAAGTCGGCTATCAGCACATCTGCAAAGGCGATCTCGTCATCCACACTATGGATGCTTTTGCTGGAGCTATCGGTGTCTCGGAAGACGATGGTAAGTCCACGGGTGAGTATGCTGTTTGCAGACCGCGTAACGAGGGAGTCGTTCCAGAATACTACGCCTACGCCCTAAGGTGCATGGCCCGCCGAAACTACATATTCGTTCTTTGTCCGTCCGTTCGTGAGAGAGCACCACGGTTCAGGTTTGTTAGATTTGCTCCCGTATTCCTGCCAGTGCCGGCCAGAGAAGAACAACTCGCAATTGTATCTCGCATCGAAAGCGAAACGACCCAGCTCAGAGCGGTTCAAGGCAAAACTCTAGAATCGATCGACCGCCTGCGCGAATACCGCGCCTCTCTGATCACCGCCGCGGTGACTGGCCAGATCGATGTTTCCGAACACACCCGCAAGGGAGACACAGACCGGCGCCTCGACGCCATCGAAGCGGAGATGCGCGCATGAAAGACGCTCAGAAACCAGACCATGTCAGCCTCAACACGCTGATTGGCCGCATGCGCGAAGGCCGGTTCGTGATCCCGGACTTCCAGCGTGAATTCGAATGGGCGCCCTGGGACATTCGCGACCTGATGCGGTCGATCTTCTCGGACTATTATATCGGCAGCCTTCTGCTCTGGAAGGCGAAAGACCAGAACATCAAGCTGCTCGCCTGCGAAGGTCTCTATGGCTACGCGGGCGGCGGCTCGCCCGAATACATCGTCCTTGATGGCCAGCAGCGCCTAACGGCGATGCACTATGCTTTCTTAGCGCCAGACATGCCCCTGCCGAACCGCGCCAAGCGTGCGATCTACTTCATCCATGTCGACAAGTTCATGGCCGGCGAAACCGATGATGCTTTTAGCTATGAGTGGCTGTCGAAAAAGACCCAGTCAATGATGGAGAATGAGCCCGCACTTTTCGAGCGGCACATGTTCCCTTTGTCGGTTCTCGGTGGTCGGAGTAAAGCCCTGTTCCGTTGGACCGAAGAATACAAGAAGTTCTGGCAGGCGCGCGCTGAGAACGCTGCGAACGATGAAGAACGAGCGCTCGCAATGGCGCATGTCGAGAATGCCACGCCGTTCGAAGATGAAGTCTCCGACATTCTGGACGAGTATCAAATTTCCTACATTGAGCTCGATAAGGAGATCGGTGTCGAGAAGGTCTGTGACATCTTCACACAGATCAACAGCAAAGGCGTTCAGCTCGACGTGTTCGACCTGCTGAATGCGCTGATGAAGCCAAAGGACATCCAGCTCAAGCACATGTACCGCGAGGCGCGCGACCGGCTTGGCTTTGTCGAAACGCCGAAAATGAATGTCTACATCCTTCAGGTGATGTCGATCCTGCGGCAAAGCTATTGCTCGCCGAAATATCTCTACTTCCTGCAGCCCGGCGTCGAGAAGCCGGTTCGATTGCCGGACGGCACACGCAGGCAAGACATTCTCGTCGCGGACAGTTCAGAATTCGTCACGCTCTGGAACCAGGCGGTTGATGCGCTGGAACGGGTGATTGCGCTGCTTCGTCATCCCCAGGAATATGGCGCAGTGGGCCAAGCCTATATTCCATATGCGTCGATCGTTCCAGCGTTCGCAGCTATCAACACACTTGTCAGCGCGCAGCCCGCCAAGCGGCAGTTGTCGGCGCGCCGCAAGGTCCGGCTTTGGTACTGGGCCTCGGTCTTTCTGAACCGGTATTCGAGTTCAGTGGAGTCGACCGCTGCGCGCGATTTCGGTGCCATGCGCGAATGGATGGCCCATGAGGACGCCAAGCCGGACCTGATCGACGAATTTGCGCTGTCGTACCGGTCCATCGATATGCGCAGCGAAGTGAAGCGCGGCTCCTCGATTTACAGCGCCATCTTCAACCTGTTCGTTCTAGCAGGCGCTCGGGACTGGATGAGCGGCGATGTCCCCCCCTATGGCGATCTCGATGACCATCATATCGTTCCGGCCTGGTGGGGACGCGAGAACAAGGTCGGCCCAGCAATCAATTCCATTCTCAACCGCTCGCCCCTCACCAGCGACACCAATCGTAATGTGATCCGCGAAAAGCTGCCGAATGAATATCTTCCAGACCTGATCGATGAGAATGGCGAAGCGGCAGTGGTCGCCATTCTTGAATCTCATTTCATCAGCAAGACCGCGTTGGACATTCTTCTGCGTGATCCCTTCACACCTGAAGACTATGAGGATTTCATCGCCGAACGTCACCGGACGCTTCTGGACGGCATCGAGAACCTGCTCATCAAGGAGCGGCTGGACCTTCCAGCAAACCTAAGAGCGCTTGATGCCTCGATCGAGCAGATTGAACTCGCGCTGCGAAGAGTGATTGTTGAAGCCATCGAAAACGATCCGTCGCTGCTCCCGCCGCACCTTCTCGGTAATGCGCAAGAGCGAATCCAGAGGGCGCTCCGCAAGAATGCGGCGCTCAGCGCAGACCGGTTCGACAGGGCAGAAGGCGTGCTCGAACACTTCGATCTCCGCGAAGTGCAGGACACGATCCTCTCCAAAGCGCTGTGGGAACGGTTTGCTGACAGGTTCAAAACAAAGGAAGCATTGAGCCAGAAATTCTCCCAACTGGCAGATCTTCGCAACACCATCCGTCACAGTCGCACCGTCGATGAGGTCACGCTCAAAGAGGGTGAAGCCAGCGTGCTCTGGTTCAACAAGGTGCTGAACTCATGACCACGTACACACCCGACAGCGCCCACCGCGAAAAGGTCCTGCAGGACCATCTCATTGATCAGCTGGTCAGCGGCGAAGGTTACCTGCGCCGCGATGCCAAGACCGACTATGACCGCGCGCTGGCGATGGACCGCGACCTGGTGGTTCGGTTTCTGAGCGAGAGCCAGCCCGAAGAATGGGAGAAACTCACCGCGCATTACTCGGACTCGGCCGAAGACACGCTGTTCACCCAACTGACCAGGGCGCTCAAGGAGCGCGACCTGCTCGATGTGCTGCGCCAGGGCCTCAAGATCGTGCCCGGCATCAAGTTCTCGCTTTGCTACTTCCGGCCTGCGAGCACGCTAGAGCCCAAACGTGTGGAGGAATATCAGGCCAATATCCTCAGCGTCATGGATGAGGTTGCCTATAGCAGCCGTCATGAAAGCCGGATCGATGTGGTCCTGTTTCTGAATGGCCTGCCCGTCGCGACGATAGAGGCCAAAAACCTCCTGACCGGTTCGACCTTCCGGCATGCCGAGAAGCAGTACCGGAAAGACCGCTCGCCCGCAGGCGAACCTCTCCTCACCTTCCAGCGCGGCGCACTCGTGCACTTCGCGATGGATGAGGACAATGTCTCGATGACGACGCGGCTCGCCAATGGCAAGACGCGATTCCTGCCATTCAATCGCGGGCGCGAACGGGGCGCAGGCAATCCCGATGTCGCGGACGAATTCCGGGTTGCCTATCTCTACCGCCCCGGCGATTGGGGCGAGGCGATCTTCTCGCGGCGCGTCCTTCTCGAGATTGTCGGCCAGTTTATGCATGTCGAAAAGACAGGCAAAGACGTTGTGATGATCTTCCCGCGCTTCCAGCAACTGGACGCGGTGCGCCGGTTGATCTCCCATGCGGGCGCAAATGGTCCTGGCCGGAACTATCTGATCCAGCACTCGGCGGGTTCGGGCAAATCGAATACGATTGGCTGGCTGGCCCATCAGGCCATCAATCTGCATGACGGGTCGAACACCCCGGTGTTCAACACAGCGATCATCGTGACCGACCGCGTTGTTCTCGACCGCCAGCTTCAGGAAACTGTCGCCCAGTTCGAACAAACCAAGGGCCTTGTCAAAACCATCGACGGGACCTCGAAGCAGCTGAAAGAGGCGATCGCCAAGGGGGCACGGATCATCGTTACGACGATCCAGAAATTCTCAACCGATCATCTCAAGGCGATCTCCGGTCAGGGCGCGCGCACCTTCGCCGTCATCATCGACGAAGCCCATTCCAGCCAGTCCGGCAAATCGGCCCAGGCGATGACGGATGCGCTGACCCGCGATGAAACCTCAAGCGAAGATATCGAGGATCTGATCCTCGACTATCAGAAGTCCCGCGGACCGCAGGCCAATCTCAGCTTCTTCGCCTTCACCGCGACGCCGCGAAACGTGACGCTTGAGCGATTCGGCGTCAAAGGTTCGGACGGGTTGCCGGTCGCTTTCCATGAGTATTCGATGCGTCAGGCCATCGAGGAAGGCTTCATTCTGGACGTCCTCCAGAACTACATGACGTACAAGGCCTATTACCAACTCGAGAAGACGATTGAAGACGATCCGGAACTGAGCGGCCGGCGCGGGCAGCGGAAAGTGGCGCGGTTTGCATCCCTGCATCCGACCGCGATCGGCCAGAAGGTCGAAATCATTGTCGAACATTTCCGCCGCCATGTGATGGGCGAACTTGGCGGTCAGGCAAAGGCCATGATTGTCACCCAAAGCCGCGAGCATGCACTGCGCTATTATTTCGGGATCAAGGCCTATCTCGATGCTGAGAACTATGGCGACCTTCGCGCGCTTGTCGCCTTCTCCGGCGAACTCACCCATGAGGGCGAAACCTATACCGAAGCCGACCTGAACGGATTTAGTGAAACAGAGCTACCGGGACGGTTTGACGGGTTCAAGCCGGACGGCACGCCTTATCCTGACACGTACCAAATCCTGATCGTCGCGGAAAAGTACCAGACTGGGTTCGACCAGCCAAAGCTCTGCGCCATGTATATTGATCGCAAACTTGCCGGATTGCAGGCGGTACAGACACTATCGCGCCTCAACAGGACGAAAGCTGGCAAGGAGAACACCTATATTCTCGATTTCCAGAACACGATGGAGGATATCCAGACCGCGTTCCGGCCTTTTTATGAAGCGACCTCGCTTGAGGCGATGTCGGACCCCAATCAGGTCTACGAACTCGAAGGCCGCCTTTTCAAATTCGGCTATCTCGATCGCGGTGAGATCGACCGCTTCGCAGAGACATTCTATTCAGGCGCACTCAGCGGCAGCGACCGGGCGCGTCTTGAGGGCCTTGTCCGAGAAGCGGTGCAGCGCTTCGAAGCCGATGAGGATGAAGGCCGCCAGGAAGAATTCCGTCAGCTTCTGAAAAGCTATATGCGCTTCTACGGCTTCGTTGCGCAGGTTATCCGGCTCGAGGATACCTCGCTCGAAAAGCTCTACAGCTATGCGTCCTGGCTTTCGCGTTTATTGCCGAACCGTGAAGTGCCGCCCGACATAGAAATCACACAGGACATGCTCCGCCTGCAGGCCTTCAAGGTCGTGCAGAAGGAACAGGGCAGCGCTTCCCTCTCGCCGGGGGACAAGGAAGCGCTAAAGGCGATCAGCGAGTTTGGTGCCAAGCCCTATACCGAAGATGAACAGCGCGAGCTCTCGGAAATCGTGAAGGCTTTCAACGACCGTCATGGTACGGAATTCACCGAGAATGACTTTATTCGTTATGAGCCGACCTATCAGGCCACGCTCGACGACGACATGACAGACATGCTTCGGAACAATGCACCTGATGTAGTCTATTCCGCTTTCTCGCAAGCGTTCTTTCAGGGCGCGATCCGCATGTTCCAGCGTGACAATGACATGCGCGATATCGTGCTCACCGATCCGGCAGCCCGGGACAAGCTGATCCGCTTCTTTTTCAACCGGGCGCTTCGTGAGGTCAAAGGCGACGCAGCCTGATGACCTGAACCATCAGCGTCCGCGACCCCTCTGGCGCCAGCCAGTGGGAAGCGCGGGCGCGCGGTCAGCCGGCGAGGCCCAGCACCACGTTCTTTAGACGAACAACCGGACCCTCATTGAGCCTCGCCGGGCCGGTCGGCGTAGGATGGCTCCTGCGGCTCCGGGGCGAGCGCCGGGCGAAGGTCGGCGATCACCCCGGACCGCCCCGATGCCTCTCAACGGCCCCTACAGCCGGGCGAACAGCCCCGCGCCAAAGGCGCGGGCAGGCCGCAAAAGACTCCGTGCCGCTGAACGCCCTGATCAGGCGGCGGTCTTCGTGATCCCGAACTGCGACCCGAGGAGTTCGACGAGATAGCCGCCATCGCGCAGCGCTTCGGCTTTCAGGATGAGGTAACGCATGCTGTGTTTCAGCGACGGTCCATTCCAGTCCTCGGCCACGCGGTCCTTGCCAAAGATCACTTCTGCGATTTCGCGGCGATTGAGGCCGGCTTCCAGACAGTCCAGCGCGATGAGGCCATTGCGCAGCATCGCCGTTCGTTTGGTCCAGCGCGGCTCTGTCAGGTCCGGCCCATCGCCGATCAGCGCAAGCGCGGCTTTCTGGGCCTTCACCTTGCGCTCGAAGGCATCAAGATCAGAAATGGTGAGGTTCATCCTCACTGGCTCCATCCCGAGAAGGGAGAGACCTGTGCAGCGCACCTGGACGACGCAGCCCTTGCCGCGGATCAGCAGGAATTCGCGACCGATGGAATCGGTGATGTGGGTGATGTTGCAGATCGGTACGGTGCGCTCCCAGATATCGCAGGTCTGGCCGGGGCGAAGCGAGCTGCAATTGACCTCGACCTGATCGGGATAGGCAAGCCGGGTCCAGACGACATCGGCCTCGAATCCGTTCTTTGCAGGATCGGGCATAAAGGCAAAGCCGAGCCGTTCGGCCATGGTCTGAGGCACGCGGGATTTCAGGAGGCGGATGCTGGCGCAGGGCGCCTGCATCTCGGAAATGTCGTCCGGCGTGCGGCTTTCCGCGTAGCGGCGAACCTTATTGCTGCGACGGGCATATTCCCAGGCCCAGCGATCCTCCGAGAGCCGCCACAAATAATCATACTTTGCGGTGAATGCGTCTGTTTCGAGTGTGAATGTTTTCATGGTTGAACTCCCTTCTTACGAGAATTCCGGCAAGAAGTGTGCCAACGCTTGTTTGGCGCTTCTCTCTGACGACCTCAATTAAGATGTCTGAAAACAGTGTTCTAATTGCTTTGCGTCTAAACAACGACCCTTTTTCGTTTCGCTTGTGACACGAAAAACTGCCGCAAACTCTACAGAAAAGCGCATTTGTCATCCTTTACCGCAATATGCCGGAACGCGCCGCCTTGCGCCGCGTTCGGCCTCCATTTGCCGCCATTCACACTCCCGTAGAATTCATCCGTCTGCGATCCTTGGCTTTGTTGAAATGAACAGTCGGAGCCCTGGGATATGTCCCTTCATGCGCACCATACCGAAACAGAAACCCGGCGCAGCACCATGCTGCGCACGGCCTTCTGCCCGGTGGTGCGTGAGGCGCTGGAAGCGCCGGACACGATCGAGGTGATGGCCAATCCGGACGGCTCGGTCTGGATCGAGAAGGCTGGCGTGGGCGTCATCATTTCGCAGCACACACTTGCCCCTTGCGACCGCGAGCGCGTTATCCGCCTGGTCGCCTCCGGGGTGGAAGAGGCCGCTCACGCCAAGTCCCCGATCGTCTCGGCCGAACTCCCCGGCAGCGGCGAGCGGTTTGAAGGGCTTCTCCCACCTGTCTCGACCAGCCCATGCTTTTCGATCCGCAAGCCCGCGACGACGCCGTTCGAACTCGGCGACTATGTCACCCAGGGCGCCTTGGCTCCGGCGCTGGCACAGGCGCTCAGAGACGCTATCGCCAGCAAGGCCAACATCCTCATCGCGGGCGGCACATCGTCCGGCAAGACGACGTTCACCAATGCCTTGCTGGCAGAACCCTCACTCCAAAACGACCGCATTGTCATCCTGGAAGACACGCGCGAGCTGCGCTGCGCCGCGCCCAATGTGGTGCAGCTGCGCACCCATCGCGGCAGCACCAGCCTGCAGGACCTTGTCCGCTCGACCTTAAGGCTACGACCCGACCGGATCATTGTCGGCGAGGTCCGGGGGCCTGAAGCGCTCGACCTCCTCAAGGCCTGGAACACCGGCCATCCGGGCGGGATCACGACGCTTCATGCCAACTCCGCACACGGCGCGCTAACCCGGCTTGAACAGCTCACCCTGGAAGCCACACCGCGCGCGCCCTTCGACCTCATCGCAGAGGCGATTGACGTGGTCGTGTTCATGAGCCGCGCGGGCGGCCAGCGCCGCGTCGAAGAGGCGCTGCGAGTCACAGGTTTTGACGGCGAGGGGTATCAGACCGCCCCGCTCGTCTCCCGTTCCCTGTCCCTCGTCCAACATGGAGAAACCCAATGACCCTCTACACCCACCTCCAGACCGTAAACCGAACGGTGCAGGTCGCGGCCTGTATCGGCCTCGGCCTGATGATCGCCGGTCCCGCCCATGCGGCAGGCTCCGGCATGCCCTGGGAAGGCCCGCTCGATCAGATCCTGACCTCGATCGAGGGACCGGTCGCGCGCATCGTCGCGGTGATCATCATCACGATTACCGGCCTGACGCTGGCCTTTGGTGAGACCTCGGGCGGCATGCGCAAGCTGATCCAGATCGTGTTCGGGCTTTCGATCGCGTTTGCCGCGACAAGCTTCTTCCTGACCTTCTTCTCGTTCGGCGGCGGAGCGCTCATCTGATGTCTGCCGACGGCTATGAAATCCCGCTCCACCGGTCCCTGACCGAGCCAATCCTGATGGCGGGCGCGCCAAGAACCGCCGCCATCGCCATCGGGACCCTCGCGGCTGCTGTCGGCCTCGGCCTCCAGCTCTGGATACCGGGCCTTGTGCTCTGGGCGGTGGGGCATTCGGCAGCGGTATTCATGGCGCGGTCTGATCCGGATTTCATGGCCGTCGCAGGCCGCTCGACGCGCCACAAGGAGCATCTGACATGCTGAACCTCAGAGAATATGCCGACGCGCCGACGCTTCTGGCCGACTATCTGCCCTGGGCCTGCATCGTGGCGCCGGGCGTTGTCCTCAACAAGGATGGCAGCTTCCAGACGACGTTCCGCTATCGCGGCCCTGACCTCGAAAGTTCGACGGAAGAAGAACTCGTCTCCGTCATGGCGCGGGTCAATAATGTGCTGCGCCGGTTCGGCTCGGGCTGGGCCCTCTTCTTCGAAGCCCAGCGCCATGAAGTGCATGACTATCCGGAGGCGGAGTTTCCCGATGCGCTGACCTGGCTCACCGATCAGGAACGGTCATTACAGGCGGAAGAAGCCGGAACCCGGTTTGAGAGTTCGTATTATCTGACCCTGCTCTGGCTGCCGCCCGCCGATGCCACCGGCCGCGCCGAGAAGGCCCTGATCCAGCGTGTCGAAACGGAAGACGCCGCGACCTGGCGGCATAGGCTTGAGACCTTCCAGCAGCACGCTGACCGCGTCTTTGATCTGTTGGCCACCTGCCTCGCCGAGATTGCGAAGCTCTCTGACGACGAGACGCTGACTTATCTGCACTCGACGATCTCAACCAAGCGCCACCCGGTCGTGACGCCGGAACTGCCGGTCTTCCTCGACGCCATTCTCGCCGATGAGCCCTTCGCGGGCGGGCTCGAACCGATGATTGGTGAGGCGCATTTGCGCACGCTGACCATTCTCGGCTTTCCGGCCACGACCCTGCCGGGCATTCTCGACGAGCTGAACCGTCAAGGCTTTGCCTATCGTTGGGCGACCCGGTTCATCGCGATGGACAAGGCCGAAGCCGAGAAAGTCCTCGGCAAGAAACGCCGCCACTGGTTCGCCAAGCGCAAATCCATCGGCGCGGTGCTGCGTGAGACCATGTTCAATGAGCAGGCGGCGCTCGTCGACAATGACGCTGACAATAAGGCCGCTGACGCCGATGCGGCGCTGCAGGAACTGGGCAGTGATCTCGTTTCCTACGGCTATGTCACGACCACCATCACCGTTGCTGACCCCGACCGCCGCACGGTGGACGAACATATCCGAATTGCCGAGCGCATCGTGAATGGCCGCGGTTTCACCGCGATCAGGGAAACACTGAACGCGGTCGATGCCTGGCTCGGCTCATTGCCCGGTCATCCTTATGCCAATGTCCGCCAGCCCATTCTGCACACGCTGAACCTTGCCCATATGGTGCCGCTCTCGGCCGTCTGGGCGGGCGAAGACACCAATCGTCACCACAACGCCCCGGCGCTCATTCAGGCGCAGACCGATGGCACGACACCGTTCCGCCTGAACCTGCATATTGGCGATGTCGGCCATACGCTGGTCGTCGGCCCGACCGGCGCGGGCAAGTCTGTTCTGCTCTCGCTCTTAGCCCTGCAATGGAAGCGCTATGAGGGGGCGCAGGTCTTCCTGTTCGACAAGGGCCGCTCGGCCCGCGCCGCGACGCTCTGCATGGGCGGTGCACATATCGATCTCGGCGGTGCCCGCGCGCCAAGTCTCCAGCCGCTGAAAGATATCGACACCGAACATGGCGCAAGCTTTGCCGCCGACTGGCTCGCGGGTCTTTGCACCAATGAAGGCGTCGCGATGACGCCGGACCTCAAGGCAAAGCTCTGGGAAGCGATCCAGTCTCTCAGCTCAGCGCCTGAACCCGAACGCACGCTGACAGGCCTCAGCCTGATGCTGCAGGACGACACGCTCAAATCCGCGCTGCATCCGTTCACGCTGGAAGGTCCGCACGGACGGCTCCTCGATGCCGACCATGAAAGCCTCGCGCTCGCCGACACAGTCTGCTTCGAGATGGAAGAGCTGATGCATGCGAAAGGCGCCGTGGCGCCTGTGATCACCTATCTCTTCCACCGGCTGGAAGCGCGGTTTGATGGCAGGCCAACACTGCTCATCCTCGATGAAGCCTGGCTCTTCCTCGATGATCCCATGTTTGCCGCGCGCATCCGTGAATGGCTGAAGACCCTTCGCAAGAAGAACGTGTCCGTCGTGTTCGCGACGCAAAGCCTTGCCGACATTGCGAACAGCACCATCGCGCCAGCCCTCGTCGAATCCTGCCCCACGCGCATCTTCCTGCCGAACGAGCGCGCGCAGGAACCACAATCCCGCGAGACCTATCAGCGGTTCGGCCTCAACGCGCGCCAGATCGAACTGATCAGCAGGGCCACACCGAAGCGCGACTATTACTACCAGTCGCCCCTCGGGGCCCGTGTCTTCGATCTTGGCCTCGGGCCGATTGCATTGTCCGTCTGCGGCGCGTCATCGCCCGAAGACCAGGCCCGCATGGATCGCATCTGGGCCGAGACGGAAGGCGACGGCTTTTCCGCCTGCTGGCTGATCGAAAAGGGCCTGCCCTGGGCAGCCGAGCTTCTCACCCGCTGGCCCGGCCATGCGCCGGAGCCTGAGGCGCACGCGCCCTTCAATCCCTCCCACATCCTCGCCGCCGAATAGGAGCCCCCGATGAAACGCATACTTGCCTCCGCTTTGATCTGCGCCGCGCCGCTCTCCATCCTCATCGCGCCGCCCGCTTCGGCCCAATGGACGGTGTATGACCCGGCCAATCACATCCAGAACATCTACCAGGCCATCCGCTCGCTTCAGGAGGTCAACCAGCAGATCCAGCAGCTCACCCATGAAATCGAAATGCTGGAAAACATGGCGCGCGATCTGGAAGCACTGCCGGATTCTATCGCTGACGACATCCTGCGCCGTATGCGCCGCATCGAGGAGCTGATGCGCGAGGCCGAAGGCATCGGCTACCGCGTCGAGGAAATCGAGCGCGAGTATGAAGAGGTGTACCCGGAAGACTATGGCGCCGAGCCGCCGCGTCAGGCCGTGCTCGTCGAAGAGGCCCGCGCCCGCTGGCGGCAATCGCGCACAGCTTACAGGGACAGCCTGACCGTCACGGCGCAGGTCGTCTCCACAGCGCGGGCTGACAGTGACAGCCTCGACCGGCTGATCGCGGACAGCCAGTCCGCCGTCGGCAATCTCCAGGTCGCCCAGGCCGGCAACCAGATCGAAGCCCTGCAGACCGAGCAGCTCATGCAAATGGAAGCCATGATGGCGGCCCATTACCGCGCCGAGGCGCTGGAGCGGGCGCGCCAACTCGCCGAAGCCGAACGTGGTCGCGCACGCACCCGGGCCTTCCTCGGAGAATAGCGCGCCATGGACGTGATCGACACCTTCCTTGCGACCTTCATAGCTTACATTGACAGCGGGTTCGGCCTGCTGGCGGGCGATGTCGCTTATTTGTCGACCACGCTCATCGCCATCGACATCACGCTGGCGGGCCTGTTCTGGGCGCTAAGCCAGAACACGGACGTCATCGCCGGGCTCCTGAAGAAGGTGCTCTATGTCGGCTTCTTCGCCTTCATCATCGGCAACTTCTCTCTCCTCGCCGGTATCGTCTTTGACAGTTTCGCCGAGCTTGGCGTGACCGCTGGCGGCGGGACGATGACTGCCGATGATCTCCTGCGCCCCGGCTTCATTGCCAGTGTCGGTCTCGATGCCGGTCAGCCGCTGCTCGAAGAGATCAGCGACATGCTGGGGCCGATTTCGTTTTTTCATAACTTCATCATGATCGCGGTCATGTTCGTGGCCTGGGCGATCATCATGGTCGCGTTCTTTGTGCTCGCCGTGCAGCTCTTCATCACGATCCTGGAGTTCAAGCTGACGACCCTGGCCGGGTTCGTGCTCGTGCCCTTCGCGCTCTGGAACAAGACGACGTTCCTCGCCGAACGTGTCCTCGGCAATGTCATCACCTCGGGCATCAAGCTCATGGTGCTCGCCGTTATTATCGGCATTGGCTCGACGCTCTTCTCGTCGGTGACCGATGCGTTCCGCACCGGCGATGATGTGACGCTGGCGCAGGTCATGGGCACGGTGCTGGCTGCGATTGTCTTCTTCTGGATGGGCATCTTTGCGCCCGGCATTGCGAGCGGGCTGATCACCGGCGCTCCGCAGCTCGGCGCAGGCTCAGCAGTGGGTGCTACAGCGGGCGTCGCTGCCGGGACCTATGTAGCGGGCATGGGCGGCCGCGCCGCTGTCGGCGCGGTCGCGGGCGGTGCTTCAAGCGCCGTCAAGGCCGGCGCCAGCATGGCAGGAGCGGCGCGCACCTCCTATACGCTGGGCTCTGTCGCCTCCGGCGCATCCGGCGCAGCGGGCGTCGCCGCCGGCCTTGCCGGTGTCGCGCGCGCAGGCGGGGACGCCATGCGCCGCGCTGCAAGCCGTCCTGCCCAGTCCATGCGCGAGGCCTACCAACGCGGCAGTCAGGGCGCCTGGCGCGCAACCGGCGGGTCTGAGACCGCATCCATGCAAAGCTCTGCCTCCGGATCATCCTCATCCCAGAGCCCCGGCTGGGCCCGCCGCATGCAGACCAGCCAGCGCATGGGACAGGCAGGCCAAATGGCCGCCCATTCGATCCGCGACGGCGATCGCGGCGCTTCGGGCGCGAACCCAACCCTCAAAGACAAGGACGATTAGACGATGGCTTTCAGGCGATCTTCCTCCAGCTATGGGCCAAGCCCGTTCCCTGAAACGCCTTACCAGAAGGCCGGACAGGTCTGGGACGACCGTATCGGCTCCGCCCGCGTGCAGGCAAAGAACTGGCGGCTCATGGCGCTCGGCTGTCTCGGGCTCTGCTTCGTCACCTCCGGCGCGCTGGTCTGGCGGAGCATGCAATCGACCGTCACGCCTTATGTCGTGGAAGTCGATGAGACCGGCGCGGCCCGCGCCGTTTCGCCAGCGACGGAGCGCTACACCCCGACCGATGCGCAGATCGCGCATCACCTCGCCAACTTCATCGAGCACGTGCGCGGCCTCAGCGTCGATCCGGTCGTCGTGCGCGAAAACTGGCTGCGCGCCTATGACTTCGTCACTGACCGCGCCGCCACCACGCTCAATGAATACGCCTCGACCAATGATCCCTTCGCCGATGTCGGCAGAAAATCCCGCACGGTGGATGTCGTCAGCGTCGTGCGCGTCTCGGACGACAGTTTCCAGGCCCGCTGGATCGAGAAGACCTATGAGAATGGCGCGCTGGTTCGCGCCCAAAGGTTCACCGGCAACTTCACCCTCATCACCCAACCGCCGACGGATGCGCAGACCCTGCGCGCCAATCCGCTCGGCCTTTATGTCCATGCCCTGAACTGGGGTCAGGACCTCGTTACAGGAGAATGATCCCCATGCTTCGTATCCTCACCGCCGCTTCTGCCATGGCGCTATTGTCAGCCTGCGCCACGACGGAACTCGACCCCATCGATGCCAGCGCCTTCGTCGCCGCGACGCCTGTCGAGGACCGCGCTGACTACCCTGTCGAGATTGTCGAAACCGCCGTGGCACTTCCGCTGCCCGGCCAGATGATGCCCATCGGCACCCGCGTCACCACCAATCCCGATGGCAGCGTGACACGGACCTATACAAGGACCGTCAGCACGCCGTCGGTTTCACCGGCAGAAGCGATAAGACAAGGTCGCACCAGCGCCCTGATCGAACCTTCGGTCGACGGCTATGTGAACGCGATCCAGGTCTATCCCTATACCGAAGGCGCGCTTTACCGCCTCTATGCCAGCCCCGGCCAGGTGTCGGACATCGCCCTGCAGCCGGGCGAGGAACTCGTCTCGGTTTCGGCCGGTGACACGGTGCGCTGGGTGGTGGGGGACACGGTGTCCGGTTCGGGCGCGACGGCCCGCGCCCATGTGCTGGTCAAACCGATCAGCTCCGGCATCCGCACCAATCTGATGATCGCCACCGACCGGCGGACCTATCATCTGGAGCTGGAGAGCACGGAGGGCGGCTATATGGCCGCGCTCTCCTGGCGCTATCCGGCTGATGAACTGGCAGGCCTCACCGCCCGCAATGAACGCGCCATTGCAAGAGACGCTGGCAGCATTGAGCGCGGCCTGACGCTGGAAGGCCTGAACTTCGATTATCGGCTCTCCGGCGACAGCCCCGACTGGAAACCTGTGCGCGTCTTCGATGATGGCCGTCAGGTGTTCATCCAGATGCCCGAAGACATCGCCACCACAGACATGCCGCCGCTCTTTGTTCTGGGTGCGGACGGTGACGCGGAACTCGTCAACTACCGGGTGCGCGGCAATTATTATGTCGTGGACCGCCTGTTCCGTGCGGCGGAACTGCGGCTCGGCGAACGAAACCAGATGGTCGTCCGCATCTCCCGCAATGAGCGCCGTTCGCCTCTGGCTGGCCTGTTCGGGAACTGATGCCCATGTCCGAGCCCATTCCCTTCGACGAGCATGCCGAACGGCTGAAGATCCGCTCCAGCCCGAAGCCGGTTACGCGGATCAACCGCAAGGTCCTGATGGTCGGCGCAGGCCTCGGCGTGCTTGGCCTGTTCGCCGCCATGAGAATTGCATTGAAGCCACCAACCGCCGTCGATCCGGATGCAAGGCGCGAGCTCTACAACACCACGAACACACGCAAGCCCGAAGGCCTCTCCACCCTCCCGGCAAGCTATAGCGAGATTGCCCCGGTGGAAGACCGCATCGCGCGCCTTGGCCCGCCACTCTCCGGCGATCTCGGCGCGACCATGCTGCGGGCTGAACGCGAGCTTGGCATCGAACCCGAATATGTGACCCGCTTCGAGGACGATTTCCGCCCGAACCCGGCCGACGAGGCCGAACGCGCAAGGCGCATGCGCGAGGCCGCGCTTGCCGATGAAGCGGCCCGCGCGCCGGTCTTCTTCCGGCTCGACTCTCAGAGCGGTACCGCAAGCACCACCGACACCCGCTTCGCTTATCGCGACCCCGCGCTTGATCTTGGCTCTGAGCTGCTGGCGCTCGCCGCCCTGCCGCAGGGCGCGCCGTCAGCGTTCGGCCAGCCCGCCGATACCAATCTCCAGTCCCGTAAACTGGCCTTCGCCAGGGAAGGCGCGGACAGCGACATCTACAACCCTCACAGCATCGAAGACCCGGCTTCGCCCTACCAGGTCATGGCGGGCACGCTGATCCCGGCAAGCCTCGTGACCGGGATCAATTCGGACCTGCCCGGCACGATCGTCGCGCAGGTCACCCAACCGGTCTATGACACCGTGACCGGGCAATACCTTCTCATCCCGCAGGGCTCGCGCCTTATCGGGCGGTATCAGTCGGAAGTCTCGTTCGGTCAAGACCGCGCGCTCGTGACCTGGGACCGGATCATCTTCCCGGACGGGTCCTCCATCGTGATCTCGGCGCCGGGTGCTGACGCGCAGGGCTTTGCGGGGTTGTCCGACCGCACCGATCACCACTGGGACCGCGTGTTCCTCGCGGCAGGCCTCGCGACCATTCTCGGCGTCGGCGCCGAACTTGGCGCAGACGGAGACGGCGACCTGGAACGCGCCATCCGCCGCGGCACGACCGACACCGTCAACCAGGCCGGTCAACGCGTCGTCGAGCGCAATCTTGGCATCCAGCCAACCATCCGCGTGCGCCCCGGCTGGCCGGTGCGCGTGGTCGTCACCCGCGATCTCATTCTCAGACCCCATCCCCAAGGAGCCACACGATGACCCTTCGTCTCGGACAATTACCCGACCGCACCCCGGTGCGCATGAGCCTCTCGGTCGATCCCGAGCTCGCCAGCGCGCTCAGCGACTATGCCGAAATCTACCGCCAGACCTACGGCGCGGAGGAAAAGCCCGAAGCGCTGATCCCGGCCATGATCGAGAGCTTCCTGGCGTCCGACGCCGGGTTCAAGCGGGCGCGACGCGCCCTTCATTCAACCGCCAGCACGGAGACCTAAACCCATGGCACAGATCGGAACATTCACCCTGAAGGAAGGCAGCTATACCGGCACCATCCGCACCATGACCATCAATGTCAAAGCCCAGCTTGTTCCCAACAGTGACAAGGCCTCAGACGGTGCCCCCGACTTCCGCCTCTATGCCGGCGGGGCCGAACTCGGCGCTGCCTGGCGTCAGGAAAGCAAGGATGGCGAAACGCCCTACCTCGCCGTCAAACTCGACGACCCGAGCTTTGCCAGCCCCATGCGCGCGGCCTTCTTCGAGAACGAGAAAGACGGCACCGGCGTGATGGTGTGGAACCGGGCGAAGACGGTGTAATCGGAGTGCGTCATGTTGCATCGCGTAAAGGAGGGCGGGCGCACAGGGCTTAGGGATTTCGCGCGGGACCTGAACCCGCCGCCAAAGGCCCCTGCTCCGGTCACTTCAACCGATCCTGAACGGATCACGCCCGCCGACATCTTCAGGCGCCGAACCGTCAGGCGGCCGGAGCTTCGCAAGCTTGTGCCGCTCTCCGATACGACGATCTACGAACTCGAACAGAAGGGCGAATTTCCGCAGCGGTTCTACCTGACACCCCGATGCGTCGTCTGGCCCCTCGCCGAAGTGCTGGAGTGGATCGACGCCCAAAGGCGCAAGGGTCGCGAAGGCTGCGGACCGCATCCGGATTATCGAATGCGGTGAACTGTCTCAAATATCCCTCATTGCGGACAATGCTGCGTTTCGTAGGCAGCGCGCCCGTTAGCAGACATCCAATCGTTAAGTCGTATTGACTGCGACACCGCCAAAGCATCTTCCGAGCCGCCCACCGCAGGATGAGTTGAACAAGCAGCTGACGAAGGCACAGTGCATCGCTTGGCCCCGTCTTGGACTAGAGGCCGCGAAAGATCAGCCACCGCCTCTTGCAGCTACGGGGTGAGGAGCTCCTGCAACCCGCGATAAGCCGCCGCAAGCTGCTTCACCAGCGCGTCGTAGACATCAAAGAACGGCGCGGCGGCCGGGAGACCAAGGCGGCTCGTGATATCGTCCATCTTGTCCGACGCCGTCCCCGTAGATGTGAGATGCAGGTTTGCCACCCGGAGATCGTAGGTCACGAAGAGCGGCAGCATGAGATTCGAAATTGCGGAACTGCCGGGAAGCGTTTCAAGTAGTGTCTGCAGGCGCTTCAGGCCGCCAAGGCCTTTGGGATCGCCTCCGGCCGCGCTCAGCAACTTCCCGATGGCCTGTGTATCCAGAGATTCGACGTGGATCTTGTTGAGCGCGTCCGCCGCATGCTGTTGGTTCTTCACGCTGTCTGTGAGCGGCCTCGCAAAGTCGAGGGCGATCGCCACCACTTCGGCTTCAAGGTGGGCGAGCGTCGCTCCAAAATGCATCCTGGCAGCTTCGAGGAAGTCCGTCCTTGCCGCGAGTAGGTCGTTTTCCGGTGTTGGATCGGAAAATATGCAGTCGATCTGTCCATCGTAGAATTCGCTGCCGATGGAGTGATCCGATTCCACGTTTTCAGACAGCAGGTAATACTGTTCCGGCACGGGCAATGTCGCGATGTCGCCGAGCCACATCACGACGCGGCCATTTCGGTTGATGCCAAAGCTTATCTGGTTGTCTTCGTCCGTGGTGATCGTGCCGTACGTCCGAGACGCAAACGTCAGGCGATAGCCCGACGCCGTGTCGTATTTCAGCAAGACCCCTCTCTTGAAGAACACAAGTGTGAGAAAACCGTCCCCCTGCCCGCGAAGGCCAGGCAGGTATTCGTAGTCGTCCGCATCATACTGGAACGGCACGTCCGTGAAGGGGTAGCGGTCTTCAAGCTTCCTACGCGTTACGGTGACACCGGCGGATACCTTGGACACGCACTGCTCGTGCAGCCGGATGATCGAGATGCGCGATCGGTCCGGAAGATAGTCCTTCTCGCACGTAGAACACCGAAGTACGGGCAGCCCTTTGATGGCTATCCGCGCCCCTGACACAGTTTCGTCGAAGTCAGCATAAGCGAGATCGAGCCAACCGTCGCAGTCAGAGCACCTCAAGCGCTGCACGTGACCAGGCGGCGGGAAAATGTCTTTGATGTCCACGGTGCCCCCCATAGTTACACCTTCCTACTTAGACCGATGTGTTGCAACATGGGATTGTCCACGACATTCATCCAATCTGACCTGGGATCCACGATTGGCCGTTTGGCGCCATCAGCGCTGCTTCGCGCCGCAATCGCAAACGTCAGCTTTGGCCTACGCTTCATGCCGGTCGTAAAGACTCCTTCTGCGCCCGAACCGGAAGTGACGATCACCCCACCCTCGGATCAGCGGCGTAGACCGCCATGCTCTCCGGGATGATGTTCGGCTTGCGGCTTTCACCCGCAGCCCAGGCATCGATCATGTCGGCCCATTCCTGCATCATGTGGCGGCGCTGGTCTGCATATTCGGCCTTGTTGTAGACCCCACGCGAAGAGCGCCGGTCTTCGTGCGCGAGGCTTTTTTCGATCCAGTCGCGATTGAAACCAAGCTCATTCAGGAGCGTCGAGCCCGTGCGCCGCAGGTCGTGGACGGTGAAAGGCTCCAGCGGAAGCTCCATCTCGCTTGCCAGCTTGTGGGCGCTGTCGGTGATCCGGTTGAAGGTCGCATTCGATATCGGGCGAAACGTGTCATAGCGCGACGGGAAGACGTATTTCGATCCGCCTGCGCAGGTTTTAAGCGCCACCAGAATATCGAGCGCCTGGTTCGACAGATAGACATTGTGGTCGAGGCCGGTCTTCATCCGCTTCTTCGGGATGGTCCAGACCGCATCCTGGAAACTGACTTCATCCCATGTCGCATGGGCGACCTCGGTCTTGCGCTTCATCGTCAGCAGGATGAATTTCACGCCGAGCTTCAGCGTCGGATTGGCGGTGATCTCTTCGAGCACGCGATAGAGGACCCGGATCTCCAGCGGCGTGAGCGAGCGGTCGCGGGGCCGGACACGCGCGATCGACCGGGGATCGACCTCCTCGGCGGGATTCTCGACACGGATGCCGTGCAAATTGGCGAAGGCGTAGATGAGCTTGATGAACTCGCGGGCGTGCAGCGCCGTTGAAGGCGCGCCCCGCTTCTTGATCTTGTCGCAGAGCTGACGGACGTCCTCGCTCGTCACTTCGCGCAAGGTGTAATTGCCCAGCGCCGGGATCAGGTCACGATCGACAATGTGACGACGCATGTCGCGGGTCGAGTCCGACATCTCGCTCTCAGCGAGCCAGCGCTGAGCAAGCTCCCCGAACGTCCCTTCGGATTTCGCTTTGGCCTTGGCCCGCTTCTTTTCCTTGGCGGGTGAGACACCCTCATCCACGAGCTTCTTCGCATCGATCAGCTTCTCGCGCGCAGCCGCCAGCGTGATCCCGTACTTGCCATAACGCCCGATGGTCAGCGTCTCCCGGCGCCCGTTCACACGGTAATCGTAGCGGAAGGTCTTGGTGCCCGTCGGCGCGACGGACACATAGAGACCGTCCCGGTCTGCGACCTTGTAGGGTTTATCCTTTGATTTCAAAGACTTGATTGCAATATCGGTCAGCATGTTGCGCCTCCTTCCCACCAATTTTACCGTCAGGCCGAAATGGCCAATTTTCCACAACAAAAAACTTATTTTTCAATGCGTTATGCCGAAAAAATACCGTCAGGCCGCCAAAATGGGCTGACGGTATTTTGACTTTAGGCAGGAAGAGGCAATTTGTATACCGTCAGGCGATACCGTCAGAATGTTCCGTTGGCCCGCGATAGAAGGCGATAGACACCGAACGAAAATCGGTATCAAGCTATTGTATTTGTTGAATTTATTGATCGTTCGCGATAGTCCGCGAGAGACGCGGAATCATTCCCACTCGATGGTGCCGGGCGGCTTGCTGGTCACGTCATAGACGACGCGGTTGACGCCTTTTACCTCATTGATGATGCGGGTCGCGACGCGGCCGAGGAAGTCGTGCTCGTACGGATAATAGTCCGCCGTCATACCATCGGTCGAGGTCACCGCGCGCAGGGCCAGCACAGCCTCATAGGTGCGTTCGTCCCCCATCACGCCGACCGTGTTGACCGGCAGCAAAACGCTGAAGGCCTGCCAGATTTCGTCGTACAGTCCCGCCTTGCGGATCTCGTCGATATAGATCGCGTCCGCCTTGCGCAGCGTGTCGGCCTTCTCGCGCGTGATCTCGCCGGGAATGCGGATCGCGAGACCCGGTCCGGGGAATGGATGCCGCCCGATAAAGCTCTCCGGCAAGCCCAACTCACGGCCCAGCGCGCGCACTTCATCCTTGAACAACTCACGCAGCGGCTCGACCAGTTTCATGTTCATGCGTTCCGGAAGGCCGCCAACATTGTGGTGGCTCTTGATCGTCACGCTCGGCCCGCCAATGGCTGAAACGCTTTCGATCACGTCCGGATAGAGCGTGCCCTGCGCGAGGAAATCCGCGCCGCCGATCTTCTTGGCTTCTTCATCGAACACATCAATGAACAGGCCGCCAATGATCTTGCGCTTGCGTTCGGGGTCCGAGACGCCTTCCAGCTTGCCGAGGAACAGGTCCGATGCGTCCACATGGACAAGCGGGATATTGTAATGCTCGCGGAACAGGGTCACCACCTGCTCGCTCTCGCCCTGCCGCATCAATCCGTGGTCAACATACACACAGGTCAGCTGGTCACCGATGGCTTCATGGATCAGCACGGCCGCAACCGAGGAATCCACCCCGCCCGACAGGCCACAGATCACCCGGCCCTTGCCGACCTGCTCACGGATCTTCTCGATGGCTTCGGCCCGGTAGGCTGCCATTGTCCAGTCGCCCTTCAGGCCCGCGACGCCATGCGTGAAATTGCGCAGCAATTCACGCCCATGCACCGTGTGCACGACTTCCGGATGGAATTGCGTGCCGTAGAATTTGCGTTCCGGGTCTGAAATGATCGCATAGGGCGCGCCCGGCGATTTCGCGATTACGCCAAAGCCCGGCGCCATCTCGGCAACATGGTCGCCATG